>JAMDCN010000045.1 GCA_023489025.1 Deltaproteobacteria bacterium
GGTGTTAGGATAATCCATCGTAATAAAAACCGAAAGCGCCGTTTCGAACAGCATCATACGAACCAGTGCGGGATCAGGTAAATGCGGAATTTCCCGTCCTCGATGATCTCCGCCTCGTCCCATCGCCCGACCACGATCCCGACATGCTCCTTCTCTTTTTCGAGGAACGCCTTGATCCCGTTGAGATGCCGGGGACGGATCTTCCGGTCGTACTTCACTTCGATCGGCAACAGGCCGGTGGGGCCGGCGAGGACGATGTCGACTTCTTCTTTCGCCCTGGTTCGCCAGTAGTGAAGGCGCGTCCCATATCCTTCACGGGCAATGACGGACAGCAAACGTTCGACCAGCACGTTTTCCAACACCACGCCGGACTGTCCGAGGTTCTCGATCCGCGAAAGGTCGTCCAATCCGAGGAGGGCGTTCCGCAGGCCGAGATCGGTAAAATATATCTTGGGGGTCTTCAGAACCTCCGCCCGGACGTTCCGGGAGCATGTGGTGAAGGTCCTTAGAACAAACGTCTTTTCGAGCAGCAGCGCATACCTCTTGATCGTGTCCACGGTTACCTCGATCTGCGCGGCGATCGCGGAATAGTTGAGGAGGTCCCCGATCCGTCCTCCGAGGAGCTCCATGACCTTCTGGTAGACCCAGAGCTTGTCTTCCCTGACAAGGTTGCGGATGTCCTGATCGAGATAGGTGTCCCGGTAGTTTTTCAGGAGAAGTTTCTTTCTCTCGACGTCCCGGCTCAAAGCGACGGCGGGGAGACTTCCGAACACGAGGACCTCTTCGAGGAGCGTTCCGATCCGGTGTTTGGAAGGAAGCAACTCCGCCTGGATTTTCCGGAGCGCTCTTTTGTCGGGAAACCGGCTCTCAAAGAGGAATTCGCGGACGGCCGTCTTGTCCGGGGGCGGGTCGCCGTGCCCGAGGAACAATTCGTGCTCGGAAAAAGGGAAGACGGGCAGCTGCACGACCCGGCCGGCGAGGCTCTCCTTTACCTGCGACTTCAGGGTAAGGGAGGAGGAGCCGGTCAGCACCCATCGGATCGGGAGCCTCAGATCGTAGAGCATTTTGATGTATTCGACGAACCCGGGAAGCTTCTGCACCTCGTCGATGAAGACGTATACGGGATCTTTCCGCCCCCGGACCTCGCCGCCGAGAAATCGCTCCACGACCTTCAGGAAATTTCCGAAGGAGGCCGAAAGCTCCTGGCGCAAGGAGAGATCATCGAACGTGAAGTAGAAGATCCGGCCGGGCGCCGCTTGTTCCCTTCGGAGGAGATGGTCGATCAACTGAAACGTCAGGGTGCTTTTCCCGGTCTGCCGCAGGCCGAGCAAGGCGAGGATCTCGTGCCCTTTCAGCAGCAGTTTTAAGGCATTGGCCTGGATGTCCCGCGGAACGGTCCCGACCGGAAGGGCAAACCCGCCGGTTCGCCACGGGTTTGCGGAGAAGAAGACGTGTTCGTCCAAAATCCAGGTCCTCTCGAAATATTCTGAAGGATATTTCGAGCATACTCCATTATTATTGCCGACTTGTCAAGCAAACCCGGGATCCGTACCCTCTCGCACGGCCCCGGTGCGGGACGCGCTCGTCCGGCATGGTACTATGATTTTATGAACGGACCCTTGCTGACGACTCTGCTCCCCCCCGACCGTGCCTGGGACGCCGACGGACCTGCCCCGGACTCCGTCCCGTTCGTCGCCGTCATGCTGTTGGCCGGGTTTCTCCTCTGTCTCTTGTTGCGTCACCCGGAGCGTTGACCGGGAGACACCGTGGAACGGATACACGCGATGCGCGCGCCCCTCGCCGACCGGATGCGTCCCGCCGCCCTCTCCGACTTCGTCGGGCAGGAGGAGTTGCTGGGGGAGGGGAAGTTCCTCTCCTCGATCCTCTCCGCGCGCCCGCTCCCCTCGCTCATCTTCTGGGGACCGCCGGGCTCCGGGAAGACGACGCTCGCCCGGATCCTCGCGGCGGAAACGAGCGCTGTCTTCCTTCCCTATTCCGCCGTCCTGTCCGGGATCAAGGAGATCCGCGAGGCGCTGGCCGAACTGAAGCGCACGCGCGCCGACGGCGGTCCGGCGGCCTCCCGCCCCGCCATCCTCTTCATCGACGAGATCCACCGGTGGAACAAGGCGCAGCAGGACGCGCTGCTGCCGTTCGTCGAGGAAGGCACCGTCACGCTGTTCGGCACCACCACCGAGAACCCGTCGTTCGAGATCCGCAACGCGCTCCTCTCCCGCTGCCGTGTGCTGGTCCTTTCGCCCCTCCTTCCCTCCCACCTTACGCGGATCGTCGCCCGCGCCCTGACGGATGCGGAGCGCGGACTCGGGAAGCCGGAATCGTTCCTTGGCCCCGACACGCTGCGGCATCTCGTCGCGGTGGCGGACGGCGACGCCCGCGTGGCGCTGAACGCCCTCGAGGCGGCGGTGGCGATCGCCCTGCACAAGGGGCTTGCGGCGGTCGACATGGAGACGGCGGAGGAGGCGCTCCGGAAAAAAGGGCTCCTGTACGACAAGGACGGCGAAGAGCATTACAACCTGATCTCCGCCCTCCACAAGAGCCTTCGGGGGTCGGACCCGGACGCCGCCCTCTACTGGCTGGCGCGGATGCTCGCCGGGGGGGAGGACCCGCTTTACATCGCTCGGAGGATGATCCGGTTCGCCTCCGAGGATATCGGGAACGCCGCGCCGGGGGCGCTGCAGATGACGGTCGCGGCCGCGGAAACGTACGAGCGGCTCGGCAGCCCCGAGGGGGAGCTGGCGCTGGCGCTGGCGGCGGTGTACCTGGCCACCGCCCCGAAGAGCAACCGGGTCTACACCGCCTGGCAGAAGGCCACGAGGGACGCGGAGGCCGGCGGAACCCAACCGGTCCCGCTCCACCTGCGGAACGCCCCCACGCGGATGATGAAGGACCTCGGGTACGGAAAGGAGTACAAGTACCCGCATGACTTCGCCGACGGCTTCGTCCCGGAGAACTACTTCCCCGAAACGATGGGGCGCCGGAAGTATTACGAGCCCTCCGAGGCGGGGCACGAGAAGGTGATCGCCGACCGCCTCAATAGCTGGTGGGGCCGGAAGTAGATCCGGCCCCGCCGCGACCCGGACCGCTACTTCCGGATCAGTCCCTCCTCGATCCGGAGCAGGGAATTCGCCATGTAGAACTCCCGGGTATACGTCTCGTATCCGGGAAGCCGCAGTTCGAGGACGTGCTTCCCCGGGGAAACCTTCAGGTACCGTTCTTCCGTGAAGGCCGACGCCGGCCCCTGCGCCACGCCGTCGAGAACCACCTCCGCCTCCGGCGGGTTCACGTTGAAGACGAGCCCGGCCTCGTTCCCCACGCCGTAGACCTGGCTCTTCGGGTAGCATCCTCCGAGCAGCACGACGCCGGCCAGCAGCAACACGACGAGCGACAGGCGCGGGACGAACCGCGCGATCGATCTCCTCATGGCTTCCTCCCTATTTCCCGAACCGGACGATGTCGTTCACGGCGAACCCCTTCCCCTGGAGGACCTTCCCGATCGACGCGTCCTCCCCGAAGAAATCGACGATCTCGATCTCCCCCTTCTCGGCCCCGGGCCGGCGGCCCATGGAAACCTTCGTGTCGGGGTCGATCACCTCGCGTCCCTCGCCGTACACGCGGAGCCGGTCGCCGACGGCAAGCCCCGTCTTCTTCCCGGCATTCACGGTGACCTCGCCCCCCTCCACCGAGGCGACCTTCCCGGTCCACTCCATGGACGCCATCTTCCCGATCAGGTTGTCGATGAACTTGGAGACCGCCGCCCGGAACGCTTTCCCCTCCATCGTCTCGTCGTAGCCGGTCCTTCCGCCGATCCCGAGGACCTCCGTGGAGGAGGTCTCGTGGACGCCGGTCCCGCTCTCCGCGTAGATGATCTGCCCGGTGACGGCATCGACGACCCGCACGTCCACGGTCGCCTCCGCCGTCTGGGTCTTGCTCGCCCCCACGAG
>JAMDCN010000118.1 GCA_023489025.1 Deltaproteobacteria bacterium
TGCGCTGATCGAGAAGGCGTCCGCGCACCTGAAGCCGATCATCGTCCTGTCGCTCGAAACGGGGATGCGGAAGGAGGAAGTCCTCGCCCTCAAATGGGATCACCTGGATTTCTCGGGGCGGTCCATTTTCGTGGAGAAATCGAAAAACGGGGAATCGCGGAACGTCCCCATGTCGGAACGCCTCTCCGCGGTGCTTCGGAAACATCCAGTCCGCGTCGGCTCGCCCTACGTCTTCGCCAAAAAGAAGAACGGGAAGCGATACCTCGACGTGAAGACGGCGTTCGAAGGAGCTTGCGATAGAGCGGAGATCGTCGGTTTCCGGTTCCACGACCTCCGGCACACCGCCGCCTCTCACATGGCCATGGCCGGAGTGCCCTTGAAAGCGATCGGGGCGATCCTTGGCCACAAGACCTCGGCGATGACCGATCGGTACGCCCACCTGAGCACCGCCCATCTACGGGATGCGGTCAATTCCCTGCCGTCCTGGGATTCTACCGGGCACAATTTGGTCACAAATGAAAAAGGGGCTACGGGAAAATAACCCGTAATCCCTTGGTTTTTCTGGTGGGCCATGTAGGATTCGAACCTACAACCTCCTGATTAAGAGTCTGGTGACATAGGTATTCAGGAAGTGGCGGAAAGAAGTGAGGTATTCGGAATAGCGGGGTTTTTCGAATTATAGGAAGTATAGACGATTATAAGAAATATGGCACATGTAGGCCCCTACCGGGCACAAAACGGTCACATTTTCCTCATCATTCTCGAGTCGTGTTAGCGTGTTGCCAATGCTGCGATCCGTCCGACGCAGTCGTTAAAGCAAAGCTATATTTTTTGGTCTCCTTCCACGGAGGCGGCCAGTAATCTTCGTAGGAAATAACAATAACGATGTCGGCGCCAGTGGGAGATTCTGGAAGAGCTATTGGATATACAATTCTAAAAGCTGTTTCTGTTTGATTAGGCGTTAATTCTTTTATATCGATTTTGTTATATGTAACACCAATATTTTCAAATACTCTGTGATATCTTATGTCAACATTTCTTATTTTATAATCTATATGTATATTTTTAACAGACAGATATCCGTCGTTTTTTATTCTAAATGAGGATGTAAAAGGATTTATTGATATTTTCTTTACATCAGGTTCAATTGATATTCTTGGTTTTAAGGTAAGGTGGGCTACATATAAACCAACCAATACTCCAACAACTACGACCATGTTCCAAACTTTGAATAAAGAATTGTGATTATTTTTCTTTTCCGGTTTTTGGGGCCGTATAATTTTTCCCCTGCCTCTTCGGCCCAAGGATAATCTCCGCTTTGTATTTCACTGCCTCTCGAATCCTATCAAATTTCCCCTCCCGCGTCGCCCTGCGCGCCAGGATCATTTCTGCGCACCGATCGCCGCGGGCGCCTTCCCGACGTGCTGCTCGATGTCGTGGGCATAGTCTTTGGCGAAGTAGACCAGGAGGCCGAGGAGCGCCACGACGATGCCGGTGAGGACCCAGGTACGGATTCCTCCGATCTGCTTCGCCATATCGGTCTTTATCACGCCCACCTGCGCAACAAGGTCAACGCGAGCCTCCGACAATTCAGTCCCGAAGGAGTCGATCTTCTCGAAGATCCGGCCCATGCTCTCTTCGACGGACCTCGTCCTCTGGAGATCCCCCTCGCGATGAGCACAGCCCTCCACCATCAGCCGCTGGACCCCCTGCTCAAGGGACACGATCTTCGTGTCGATCGCCCCGAGGCGAGGGAACACGTCCTCCTCCATTGCGCGGAATACGTCCTCGGCTCGTCTTCGCTCGAACTGGTGAGGGTTTGGCGGGGTCATGGTTCTCTCCATGGTACAGGGGTTTGATGCCGATCGAGCAGAGTGCCCGGCCCTCTTCCGTGGTCACTGTACAGTCGAGGACCGGGCAGCCTTCGCAGTTCATCCCCCGGGCGAAGCAGCCGACGGCGCCGGCGGAGGAGGTTCAGGCGGAGCGGGCGCCGAGACGACGGTCGTTGTGGTGGTCGTATCGCCCTTCGGTGGTGTGAGGGCCGCGATCGTGGCATCCTTCGCCGCGCTGGAAACGGACGACCCGAAGAAGAACTGGACCCCTGCACCGACAAACCCGACCAACGAACCGAGCAGGAGCAGGAAGTATTTCTCGTTCGCCGGAGGCACCGCCCCGAACATCAGGGCGCCGAGTACCAGGGCAAAGATCACCGTGTACGCATACGCGAGGATTGAGGTCACAAGACTTTTGTCGCCCACCTCACACCTCCGGGAGCTTGGCCGGGTCGAGCGCGGCGAACTCCGCCCGAACCTTGGTCAGGGCCGCCTCGAGCTGCTCCGGCGAAGCGCCCGCCTCCGTCGCAAGCCGTCTCAGGTTCGCTTCGACGATCAGGAACTTCACGATCTCTCCCGCAAGCGGAACGAGCAGTTCGAGCCCCATCACGCACCTCCCGCTGTCGCGACGAGCTGGTTGATCTCGTTGTTGATCTCCTGCTCCCTGTCCGCGGACGGGATCCCGCCTCCCGCCACAATGGCGTCGAACGCCTCGATCAGCGGTTTCAGTTTTATGAGAAGTTCCCGCTTGACCCGGTAGATCTGCAGCTGCCCGAGGGAAAGTTTTCCCTGTTGCGCCAGGGCCCCCATCGACGCCGCGTCGGCGAACTGCGCCTTGTAGACCCCCATGAAGTGGAGCGACGTCTCCTTGGCGATCTGCGAGGCGGTTTTTGCAGGGGCGGTAGGAGCCGTCCCCGTGGTCGCGCACCCAGCCAGGAACGCGGCCAGGACGATGAAGAGCAGGATCTGGAGCGTCTTTCGGTTCCGCATGCCTTTCTCCTTTTTTGTTTATCGGTTCGCTACTGAACAGCCAGGCCCGCTGGTGTTGCCGCCTTCCCCAAAGGGAGTGTCCACGCGTACACCGCCGAGTTATCGGACGATGCCCCCGTGGCGAGAAACGCCGCCGCCCAGAACTTGTACGCCCGCCCCTTCGCCAGGGAGGAATCGTCGAAGGTGGCAGAGGTGACGGAAACGCGGTTCGCAAGCTGGACAATCGCGTTCGTCACGCTGTCTTGCCGCCAGACGCTGTAGGTGACCGCGTTGCCCGTCTCGATGGGAGAACCGTCCGTGTAGGTCGTCACAGGATCCCAGG
This sequence comes from Deltaproteobacteria bacterium, assembly GCA_023489025.1. The sequence continues at coordinate 3,145 of JAMDCN010000118.1, forward strand.
AGACCGTCCGCGTCTGCGCCCGGACGATGCCGATTCCGAACAGAGCGATCACGACCAGGGCGATCGTCAACAGAGTAAAAGCGCTTCGTCCCCTCATGCCTTTCCCTCCTTCATGAAGCGATGGTTCCCGACGACGGCGGTCTCTGTGCACTTCTTCGCCCACGCCGGGGAACTGATTTTCGGGTTGTAGTAGAGGACCGCGCCCTTAGTGAGATCCGATCCTTTCTCTGCGGTGGCCCATGCCTTCACACACTCCTGCACGACAGGATCCTCGCCATCGAGCTTCGCCGCCTCGACCCGTTCCCGGTACTGCGGGGTGTCGTCGTGCGCGTTCCACCCGGAAAACTGCATCGGCCACAACACCGTCCCGGCGACCGTCCCGTCGCTCATGTACTTCTTCCTGGTACGCCGCAGGATCACCTCCGCGACGGCCACTTTCGAGTCGAAGTCCTCCCCCTGCGCCTCCTGCCATACGGTCAGGACGCCCCACACCCAATCGAGAATCAGCCGGGCCATCGCGACACCTCCAGAAACGAAAAACCCCGCCGGAGCGGGGTCGCCTGTGGTTCCTATATTTCCCCCGCGGCCAGTCCCCATCCCATTACAGTGACGGTATAGGTCGTCGCGGAATTGGTCGTTACTTCGATTCGCTTGTTCGTGTTGTCGAACCGATAGGTCCGGCTTGGAGGTGCCCCCATGGTGCTCTGGCTAACTACCGCCACATCGGAATCGTTATTCGTGGCTGTCACCACCATAATGAGATCCGTCCAACCACACCCCGTTGACTGATTGTTTCCTTTCACGA
>JAMDCN010000051.1 GCA_023489025.1 Deltaproteobacteria bacterium
TGGACTGGTCGGAGTGGAACGGCCGGTTCCGCGACACGGTGCGCAAGTTCGTAAAGGGGGACGGCGGGCAGCTTCGGGACCTCGGGTTCCGGCTGACGGGGTCGGCCGACCTGTACGCCGACGACGGGCGTTCCGCTTTCAACAGCGTCAACTTCGTCACCTGCCACGACGGATTCACCCTGCGCGACCTGGTCTCCTTCAACGGGAAGCACAACGAGGCGAACCTCGAGGGGAACCGGGACGGCAGCGACGCCAACAACTCGTGGAACTGCGGCGCGGAAGGGGAGACGGACGACCCGGAGATCGTGCGGCTGCGGCGGCGGCTGGCGAAGAACCACGCCTGCCTGCTGCTCTTCTCCTCCGGGACCCCGATGATCCTCGGAGGCGACGAATTCCTTCGGACGCAGGGGGGGAACAACAACGCCTATTGCCAGGACAACCCGATCTCCTGGTTCGACTGGGGGGAGGTCGAGCGGAACGCGGACATGCTCGCCTTCTTCCGGAAGGCGATCGCGTTCACGAAGAAATACACGATCCTCCAGCGGCGCAAGTTTTTCACCGGCACGGACCGGGATGGGAACGCGGTCCCCGACATCCAGTGGTTCGGCGAGGACCTCGGGCCTCCCCGCTGGTCCGATCCGGAGGCGCGGATCCTGTGCTGCGTCCTCGACGGGAACGAGGAACCGTCGGAGGCGGGGACGTACTTCCTCTTCCTCGCCTTGAACGGAGATTACCGGCGGCACGAGGTGATGGCGCCGCCGCTCCCGCCGGGGCTCCGGTGGCGGCGCGCGATCGACACGAGCCTCCCGGCGGGAGAGGATTTCCCGGAGGACGGGGACGGGCCTCCTCTCGATCCGGCGGACCGTTATCTCGTCAATCCAAGGACCACGGTGGTGCTGCTGGGGAAATGAATTGAACCCGCCCGCCGCGCGTCAATTCCGCGGTTTTCGCATCCCCTTCGGCGTCTTCCCGAACAGGATGCCCGTCCGCAGGACCGGCTTCCCGTCGAGGAAAAGATCCCCGTTCGTCCGCAGGTCCTTGATCATGTCCCAGTGGACGGCGGAGTCGTTCTTCCCCCCCGATTCGGGATACGAGCGGCCGACCGCCAGGTGGATCGTCCCGCCCATCTTCTCGTCGAGGAGGATGTCGCGGGTGAAGGAGGTCACCCCGGCGTTCGCCCCGATGCCGAACTCGCCCAGGACGGAGGCGCCCCGGTCGGCGGCGAGCATCTCCTTCAGGTACCCCTCGTTCTTCTCCGCCGAAGCCTCCACCACCCGGCCCTTGCGGAACGTCAGGCGGATCCCCGCCACCTCGCGGCCGCCGGCGATCGCCGGGAACTCGAAGAAGATCTTCCCCTCCGTGGAGGTCTCGACCGGAGCGGTGAAGATCTCGCCGTCGGGCATGTTGAATTCACCGGCGCACGGGATCGCGGTGCGCCCCTTGATCGAGAAGGAAAGGTCGGTCTCTTTCCCCACGATCCGCACCCGGTCGGCCTTCTCGAGCACCCTCTTCGCCCGGGCGAACATCCGCGACATCGCCGGCCAATCCTGCTCCACCGCGCGGTAATAAAGTTTCTCGTACTCGGGCAGGGACCGATCGGTCTCCTGCGCGAGCGCCTCCGTCGGGAAGTTCGTGAGGACCCACCGGACGCGGCGCAGCAGCACCTCGGAGATCGGCTTGGTCGCCTTCCGGCGGTCCGCCATCTTCCGCGGCGGAATGTGGGAGAGGTGCCGCGTGTTCCCGGGAGCGAGAATGATGATGTCGGCGTCGATCGTCTTCGCCTCGTTCATCTTCGTGGGCGGCATGTGGGCGATCTGCTCCGCTGACGCCTCCTCGTAGAAGATCGCGTTCGCCTCCTCGAACCCCACGGAGAGCAGCGGGTGCGCCCCCGCCCGCAACACCTCCCGGTAGACCTCCAGCGCGAGGGGACGGCCGAGCTCGCCCGTGGAGATCCGGACGATCTCCCCCTTTTTCGCCTTCACCGAATGGCGCACCAGCGTTTCCGCCAGCCGCCGCACCTGCCGCTCAGAGCCCATCACCCATGCCCCCCTTCTTCGAATCCATGAAATGATCGACATTTCCGTAAGGTTTCACACACAAGAACAACGTACATCGTTCCGGCGATTTCCGCATCATGCATGGACCGGTAATCGGGAACGACATCCCTCGGGACCACCCAGGGATCAAGAGGAGATGGAACAAATTATACTTCTTCCCTTAGGCCTGAGAACTCCGTAAAATGATGACTATGAGTAGCCTGTCCTCCCCAGCGCCACAATCTGTGCCAACGCCACGTTACAGTGGCGTTCGACAACACAAAGCGGACGGCGCAGTTTACACGCCAAGGCGTTTTGCTGAATTTGTTGCCGAACAAATGCTGGCTGTCGCAAAGTTACCTGACAAAGGACTCGTCAGGGTTCTTGACCCTGCCTGCGGTGACGGGTCGCTGCTGCATGCTCTGCTGGATGCATTGCCAGGGACAGTACGGGAGCGACTGGATATTGTCGGCTTTGATACCAATGCGGGGGCTGTTCATTGTTCTTTGGCGCGGTTACAAATGGCATATCCCGGTCTTTCTCTTCGCATCGAAAAACGCGATTTTCTGGAGTGCGTTTTCAGGACCGACGGTGCGGGTGAACTATTTTCGAACCACGCACCATTGGAATCCTTTGACCTGGTGATCGCCAACCCCCCTTATGTGCGAACTCAGATTTTGGGGGCAAAGCAGGCGCAACTGCTGTCGGAGCGGTTCGGTCTTTCCGGACGAGTGGATTTGTATTTCCCGTTTCTGCTTGGGATCTCACAGATTCTTGCTCCTGACGGCGTTATGGGTGTCATTGTCTCGAACCGCTTCCTGACGACAAAGTCCGGGCAAACCGTGCGGAGAGAGTTGCTTAAGCGCTTCCGTATTCACCATGCGTGGGATCTTGGCGACACGAAGTTGTTCGATGCGGCGGTCCTACCCGCCGTTCTGGTTTCGACGGGGCGGGGGTTCTCTTCAGCAGAGCCCATCGCGTTCTCCTCCATCTACGAGTGCGAGGAGGAACCGCGTGAACACGCAGCCGATCCCCTGACCGCCCTGTCATGCTCGAACGGAGCGATCGTCGCCATCCCCGACGGACGCCGATTCCATGTGTTGCACGGAACGCTTGACAACGGGGGGGACCCTGAGGGGGTCTGGCGCGTTGCGACAGATACATCCGATTCATGGCTGGAAACAGTGAACGCACACACTTGGGCAACCTTTTCACGTATCGGAAAAGTTCGGGTTGGAGTGAAGACAACCTGTGACAAGGTTTTCGTTCGTTCCGACTGGGACACAATGCCGGAAAACGAACGTCCCGAGTTGCTGCGGCCGCTTACGACACGGCACTGCGCGCAGAGGTACAAGCCCGCTACAGCAAAAAAACCAAAGCATATTCTCTACACCCATGAGGCTACGCCTGCCGGCCGTGTTCCCGTGGATCTCGCTCGTTACCCACGATCGGCGAAATATCTGGAGATACACCGCGCAACACTGGAGGCCCGCACGTACGTGATCAATGCGGGTCGCAAATGGTACGAGATTTGGGTCCCACAAGCCCCCGAGGCCTGGGGTGCAATGAATTGATATTCCCGGACATTTCCGAAAAACCGGTATTTTGGATCGACAATGAAGGTACGATCGTTAATGGCGAGTGCTACTGGCTGCGGTGCGAGGGAGACGCAGACCCCGATTGGCTATGGTTAGC
>JAMDCN010000128.1 GCA_023489025.1 Deltaproteobacteria bacterium
GTGGGCCTCGCCCGCCCGGCACGCCTCCGCGACCTGTTCCGGGGAAAGCCCGAGGATCGCCGCCATCGCGCCTTCGCCGACGGGAACCGCATCCTGCATGTATTTCCCGCGCGACCGCAGGACCCGGACCGCCGCCGCCAGTGGTAGCGCCCCGGCCGCGACCAGCGCGGAATATTCCCCGAGGGAGTGCCCCGCCGCGCAGGCCGGACGGACCCCGGTTTCGGCCGCGAGGACACGGAAGGCGGCCACGCTCACGGTGAAGATCGCCGGCTGCGTGTTCTCCGTCATCCGGAGCTCCTCCTCCGTTCCACGGAAACAGAGGGCCGCCAGGTCCAGCGACAGGGCCTCCGACGCCTCTTCGAAGGTCCTCCTGGCGACCGGATACGCGTCGTGAAGGTCCTTTCCCATCCCCGGGAACTGCGACGCCTGCCCCGGAAAGAGGAACCCGATCCCCATGCTATCCTCCTACATCCGCATCAGGGCGGAGGCCCAGGTGAGCCCCCCGCCGAACGCGACTACGAGCACGAGGTCCCCCGCGGCGAACCGTCCCTGCGCCTTGGCTTCCGCAAGCGCGATCGGGATGGAGGCGGCGGAGGTGTTCCCGTACTTCTCGAGGTCGACGAAGACGCGCTCGTCGGGGATCCCGAGGCGCTTCCCGACGACCTGGATGATGCGCAGGTTCGCCTGGTGGGGGATGAACAGCTTCACGTCGTCGATGCTCACGCCGTTCCGGGCCAGCGCCTCGCCGGCGACGTCGACCATCTTCAGGACGGCGTGCTTGAACGTCTCGTTCCCCGCCATCCGGATGAAGCGAAGCCGCTGTTCCACCATCGCGGGGGAGTACGGATGCAACGTACCGCCACCCGGGCAATGGATCAACTTCCACAGGTTGCCGTCGGAGTGCAGGTGGCAGCTGAGGACCCCGTCCCCTTCCGGGCATTCGGAGAGCACCGCCGCCCCGGCGCCGTCGCCGAAGAGGATGCAGGTCGACCGGTCGGTGTAATCGACGACCGTGGAGAGGATTTCGGAGCCGACCACGAGGGCCTTCTTCCCCCTGCCCGCGCGGATCAGCGCGTCGGCCACCGACAGGGAGTAGACGAACCCGGAACAGGCGGCGGAGAGATCCATGCCGTAGGCGCGCGTCGCCCCGATCTTCGCCTGCAGGAAACACGCGGTGGAGGGGAACGGCATATCGGGCGTCAGCGTCCCGACGAGCACGATGTCGAGTTCCGCCGGGTCGACGCCCGCGTCGTCGAGGGCCTTCCGGGCCGCCTCGACGCAAAGGTCGGAATTCCCCGTCCCCGGCTCCGCGATGTGGCGGGACCGGATCCCGGTGCGCTCCGTGATCCACGCGTCGTTCGTGTCGACCATCTGTTCGAGGTCGAAATTTGTCAACTCTTTCGGTGGGGCGTACATCCCCAGCCCGACGATTTTCGATGCCAACGCTTCCCCTCCCCCTGAAACCGTCTTACGGTATCGCCGGCGCAATCGCGCCGGCATGACCTCGCGACGCGATGGACCGGGCGATCTCGACGTCCACGCCGCAGCGCGCCAGGGAACCGGCGGCCCGGATACCGTTCTTGATCGCCCGCTCGCTGGACGATCCGTGACAGATGAAGACCCCGCCCCGAACGCCCAGAAGCGGAGCGCCGCCGTACTCCTCGTAGTCCAGCCGGTCCTTCACTCCCCGAAGCGCGCGCTCCGCCAGCAGGGCGCCCACTTTCGCCATGAGGGACTTGCCGATCTCCTCTTTCAGGAACTGGCCGAGAGCCGTCGCCATCCCTTCCATCGTCTTGATCGCGACGTTCCCGACGAAACCGTCGCAGACGAATACGTCGGCTTTCCCGGCGAAGAAGTCCCGCCCCTCGACGTTCCCGACGAAATTGAGCCCCGTGCGGCGGAACAGCTCGCACGTATCCCGCGTGAGGTCCGTTCCCTTCGAATCCTCCTCGCCGATGCTGACGACTCCGACGCGCGGCCGGGGGATCCCGAGGATCGTCCGGGAGTACGCCTCGCCCATGTATCCGAACTGCAGAAGGTGGGCCGGCTTGGAATCGACGTTCGCGCCGGCGTCGACGAGGACCACCGGGCCGTGGGGCGTCGGGATGGTCGCAGCGATCGCGGGGCGGTCCACGCCCTGTATCTTCTTGAGGATCAGGAACCCCCCAGCCATAACCGCGCCCGAGTTTCCCGCGCTTACGAAGGAAGACGCCTTCCCGTCGGCGACGAGTCGAAGCCCGACGCGGATAGACGAGTCCCGTTTCTTCCGGAGGGCGATCGCGGGGACGTCGCACATCTCCACGACTTCGGAGGCGTGCAGCACCTCGATGGCGGCGCCGGAAACGTCGACCGCGCGCAACTCCGCGCGGATCCGCTCCTCCTGACCGACCAGGATCAGGGAGAGGCCATTGGCCCGGGCCGACTCGACCGCCCCGCGCACGATCTCGCGCGGGGCGTGGTCCCCCCCCATCGCATCGACGGCGATTTTCATCGGATGGAAGAGGGCGTCAGTCTTCGGATTTAGCGATGACTTCCCGACCCTTGTAGGTCCCGCACGTCGGGCAAACGGCATGGGGGCGCCTGGTCGCCTTGCACTGCGGGCAGATGCTCACCGCCGGCTGGGACAGCTTCTTGTGCGTGCGCCGCTTGTCCCGGCGGCACTTCGATCCGCGTCGTTTCGGATTCGGCATGGCTTACTCCTTTTTGCCTTTCAGGCTCTTGAGAATTTCGAACGGGCCCTTTGCCTCCCCCGCGACGCAGGAGCATTCCTCCAGGTTCCGGTTCTTCCCGCACACGGGGCAGACCCCGCGGCACGCCTCGGAACAGACGACCTTCAACGGGAGCTCGAGGGCCACCTGCTCCCAAAGGACGTCGTTCGTCTCGACCCCCGTGCCGTCATAATACCCGACATCGAGGTCTTCCTCATGAAGTTCGACCGATGCGACGGGGACCCGATCCCGGCTCTTCGGTGTCAGGAACGTCCGGAACGCCTTCCCGAACCGGAGCGTCACCGGGTCGGAACAACGGTCGCAAAGGCCATCCCCCAGCGCTTCGAACGACCCTTCGATCCAGAGATCGCCGCCTTCGACCGTCAGGAGCAGATCCGCGTCGACCAGCCTAAGTTCCCTCAACGGCGCGGGGTCCATCCCTTCGAGAACGCGGGGGATCGACGCCTTTCCCCGGGAAGCGAACACATCCAGTCCGCCCCCGGGAATCTCGGACACCCGGATATACAAGCGCGAATTCCCTCATAAAGTAAAAGAGATACTATAGGCATCCACCCCCCCGCTGTCAATCGCCAAATACCCGTTGTATCATGTGGGCATGGACATGAAGCGGATGCCCGCCGTCTCGGGACAGTTCTATCCCGGGACCGCCTCCGGCCTTTCCCGTGCGCTCCTCGAGCTCACCCGGGAGGTGAAGGAGCGGTCGCCGGCGATCGGGGTCGTCGCCCCCCACGCGGGGTACGTCTACTCGGGGGCCGTGGCGGGGGAAGTGTTCTCCTCCGTCCAGGTGCCGGGCCGGGCCGTGATCTTCTGCCCGAACCACACAGGGACCGGGGAGGACGCCGCCATCATGTCGCACGGCGCGTGGCGGATGCCGTGGGGAGACGTCCCCATCGACGAGGAGCTCGCCGCGCGCCTGGAAATCGCCTGCCCCCTCCTGCGGGAAGACGCCTCGGCGCATTCCCGCGAGCATGCGATCGAGGTCCAGCTTCCGTTCCTTCACCGCTTCCGGCCGGACGTTCGCATCGTCCCCGTTGCCCTCGGCCGCCTCTCCCTCGAGGAGTGCCGGGAGCTCGGTGAGCGCGTGGCGGACGCGATCGCGGAAGACGCCGAACGCCCCCTGCTGGTCGCCAGCTCCGACATGTCACACTACGTCCCCGACGCCGTCGCGCGAAAGAAGGACCGGATGGCGATCGACCGGATGCTGGCCCTCGACCCGGAGGGACTCCACGCAACCGTCCGGACCGAGCGGATCTCGATGTGCGGGGTGCTGCCGGCGACGGTGGTCCTCTTCGCCGCCCGCCGTCTTGGCGCCACCTCGGCCCGTCTGATAAGATACGCCACTTCCGGCGACGTCAGCCGGGATTTCGACCAGGTGGTCGGGTACGCGGGGCTCGCCTTCCGCTGAGGCGTTCCCCTTCCGTCCCGTCCGCCGTAACCGATCCCCCGAATCGAGGACCTTACATGCCGAACGTCGTGACGCGCTTCGCCCCCAGCCCCACAGGGTTCCTCCATATCGGCGGCGCCCGCACCGCCCTGTTCAACCTCCTCTACGCGCGCAGCACCGGCGGCAGGTTCATCCTGCGGATCGAGGACACCGACCGGGAGCGGTCCACCCCCGAGGCGGTCCGGGCGATCCTCGAGGGGATGACGTGGCTCGGCATCACCTGGGACGAGGGTCCGCACTTCCAGATGGAGCGGATGGAATTGTACCGGAAGGAGGCGGAGCGGCTCCTGCGGGAGGGGAAGGCGTACCGGTGCGTCTGCACGAAGGAGGAGCTCGACGCGCGGCGCGAGGAGATGACCGCGCGCAAGGAGAAGCCCCGGTACGACGGCCGGTGCCGCGATCTTCCCCCCGGCGCGACGGAGGGGAAGCCTTCCGTCCTCCGGTTCAGGACCCCGCGCACGGGACAGACGGTGGTGCGCGACCTGTTGCGGGGCGACGTGGTCTACGAGAACGCGGAGCTGGACGACCTGGTGTTCCTGCGCACCGACGGGTCGCCGACGTACAACTTCGTCGTCGTGGTCGACGACGCTGCGATGGGGATCACCCACGTCCTGCGGGGGGACGACCACCTGAACAACACGCCGAAGCAGATCCTTCTTTATGAAGCGCTCGGCTACCCTCTCCCGCAGTTCGGCCACTTTCCGCTGATCCACGGGATGGAAGGGGGGAAGCTCTCGAAGCGGCAGGACGACGTATCGGTGACGGCGTACCGCGAGAAGGGATTCCTCCCCGAAGCGATGGTGAACTATCTCGTCCGCCTCGGGTGGGGGCACGGCGACCAAGAGATCTTCTCCATGGTGGAGATGCAGGACCTCTTCTCCCTCGAGCACGTCGGGAAGTCACCGTCGAAATTCAACCTCGACAAGCTCCTCCACCTCAACGCCCACTACATCAAGATGGCGGAACCTTCGCTGCTCGCGACCCTCCTCGTCCCCTTCCTCGCCAAGCGCGGGATCGACGCGAAGCCTTCCCCGTGGCTCACCGCCGCCGTGCGGACCTTGCAGGAGCGGGCCCGCACCCTCGAGGAGATGGCCGATTCCGCGGAATACTACTTCCGCCCGAAGCCCGCCGATCCGAAGGCGGCGTCGAAGTTCCTCACCCCGGAAATCGCCCCGGTCCTCCTCGAGATCGCCGATGCGTATGCCGCCCTCGAAGACTTCAAGGCGGAGATGGAGGATACGCTGAAGGACGTGGTGGAACGCAGGGGAGGGAACCTCAAGGTCCACCAGCCGATCCGCGTCGCCCTCACCGGCGGGACCGCGTCACCGGGGCTGTTCGATGTGATGGCGATCCTCGGGCGGGACGAGGTGGTGCGCCGCCTGCGGGCCGCCGCGGGGCGGATTGGCGCTTGACGCAATAGCTCTCCATCGGGTACCTTGTTCGTTCCGTTGGGGAGTGGTGAAATGGCATCACACGTGGCTCTGACCCACGGTTTCCAGGTTCGAGCCCTGGCTCCCCAGCCAACCGGTCCCATCGTCTAGTGGCCCAGGACGCCGCCCTCTCACGGCGAAAACGCGGGTTCGAACCCCGCTGGGACCGCCACGAAAACAAAGGGGGATTTCGGTAATAACCGGAATCCCCTTCTCGTTTTACCTATAAGTCCCAGCAGTAGTCCCAGCGCCCACCCGGCTTCCTCAGGCCGCCTTTCCGGCGCGCGGCAACGCCTTCGCCTTCTCCTGGAGCTTGCGGAGTTCCTCCTCGTTGTTATCAATGGTCAGGCCACCCCCCTTTCCCGCCGACCCGCAGGGGCCTGTAGGGCCGCCGTCACGGCGAGGGGAAATCTCCCCTCCCGAGAAATCCGCGAAGGTCCCTACCCCCTCGTGCCCGTCCGCCAGGTCGATGCATAAACAGGCCATACTCGTAATGTCCGACCCGTCCTTTTTCCTGTCGTAGCTCCATATACGCACGACCCGATCCAAGTCCCCGGCGATACGCTTCGCTTCTACGGCCAAGGCGGCCAGCCCCGCACCCATACATGTGGGGCATATCTTGAATCCATCGGTGGAAATCTGAATATTAGGGTAATCATAGATAGTCAATATGTATTTGTGGTATTTTTCTGCCATGGCGAGGGGTGAGAAAAAACCGGGATGATCGCAGTCCGGCTGGAGCCGGAGATTATATCTGCCATTGAACGGGAAGCCGACAAGGAAGACCGCCCCGTGGCAGCGATGACGAGGATCCTACTAAATAGAGGCGATCGCAAACCGAGAATCGAAGAAACGGAAACCGGCATGAAGCGCTTCGGGGCGTCTCGAATCATCGTGGAGCAGGCGGTATGAGCCCTTCCACCAAAAACGGTGGTGAACGAAACGATTGACAAGTCAGCATGATACTATAGTAGTATCATGCGACCGAGGCGATATGGCCAGCATCAACAAACTGATTGAGGGATTCCGGAAAAGGCAAACCAACGTAAAGCACAGGGACTACTTTAAGGTGCTGAGCAGGATCGGGGCGGAAGTCAGGCCCGGGAGCGGTTCGCGTCGAACTGTTCTTATCGATGGCAAAATCGAGTTCAATTACCACGAGCCTCATCCGTCTGGGAAATCGATGAACCCGCTGGACGTATTGAAACTGCTCGATTACATCGACCGCACCGATGTGGACGTGGGGGGGGAAGATGACCAGGAAAACAGCGCCGACCGTTGACGATTATCCAATCCTCGTCTATCAGCAGGAGTTCGACGGGAAGAAAATGTTCGTGGCGGACTTCCCCGATCTGAAGGGGTGTGGGCATGCGGCCGCTTCCCGGGCGGTAGCGATCAGAAAAGCACGCGAGTTGGCCGAGGAGTGGCTGCGGGTTGCCGCTGAAATCGGCCAAGCGATCCCGGAGCCGCCCAGGGAAGAACGCTTCAGCGGACGTTTCGTGGTTCGTATATCACCGCAAACCCACAAAGCGCTGCACCGGAGGGCCAAGGCGGATGGCGTGAGCTTGAATGCCTTGGTGAATAATATTTGCACCGAAGCGATCGGCAAGGGCGCCGAGGGAAAACCCGACCCGGCCATGTCGAAAATCGATGAACTGACGAAAATGGTAGGCGATATTGCCGTAACACTCAAGCGCCGTCCCTGCCATCTGATTGAGAAGTTCAGTGCCCCTTACACGTTCGGACCGGCACCTTCAATACCTGCCGTTTTTAATCCCGAACTAGAATCAATATACTTCATTCCGCCCAAGGATATGCTCACATGAAAGACGTTCTTGAGTTCAAGACTGCAATCAATCTGGAGTCCGTATCTTTACGACACGTGGATGTAAGTTTCAGGCGAACGAATGAACCAAAAAAAGAAAAGAAACATAAGATCAACCTAATGCTGGAATACAACAAGAACTTTGAAGAAGAAGGGAAAAAACTGGTCGCGGTTCTGACCATTCAAACCCCGCGGGAAGACTCACATCTCCCGATATCGGTTTCCGTTACCTACGAAGGAATATTCGCGATCGCCGGGGAAACGCCGATCGAAGAGCTTGCGGCTTTCTCGGAGGCCGCAGCAGCAGCGATCCTACTCCCCTATGTCCGGGCCGAAATCACCCGTATCACATCTCTAACGGGAGCCCCGCCACTCGTTATCCCGCCGATCAACGTACAGCAAATGTTCGCAACAAAGGAACCTGACAAGCCCCAGGAAAAATAACGAAATGCACACCCTGCCATTTGACCGGGGGGCCTTCGCCTTGATCGCTTCCCGCATCCGTGTCTGCCGACCTAGGCCGGGCGCGAGGAATTCCCATGCCGGAATATAAAATCTTACCGATCGCCAACCTGCAGTTGGATACATCGAACTATCGGATCCGGAAGCAGGACAGCCAGGAAGCCGCCCGCATGGCGATCATCGAAGAGCAAGGGAAAAAGCTGGTCGTTCTCGCGGAAGACATCATCAACTTCGGGCTCAGCCCTTTCGATCTCCCGATGGTCGCTCCGGTGGATGGGACGGCCGGAATGTATTTTTTCATCGAGGGAAACCGAAGGTTCACCGCGATCCGACTCACCCAGGAGCCGGAGCTCGCTAAGGGAACCGAACTCTACCCCGCGTTTCAGAAGTTGAATGGGAAATACGCCTCCAGTCTCCCGACGGAAATTTTCTGTGTCGAAGTCCCGGACAAGAATACCGGTCTGATCTGGATCCAGCGAAAACACGACAAGGGCTTGCAAGGCGCCGGAACGGAACCCTGGTCCTCCATCGCCAAGGACCGGGCAGACGCCGACCTTGGGAAACCCGCCCCGATCGTCGACGCGCTGGATTTCGTGGCCAACAACGCATCGCTTGATCCGGAAACCATCAGGAAGATTGCCGGCCCCAGATTCCCGATCACCAACCTGTCCCGGATCTTGGGCACCAAATACGTCCGGGAATCCCTCGGCATCAATTCGGTCGAAGGGAAACTTTCCTCAACGTCGAGTTCAAAGTGGATCCTCAATGTCCTGACCGACATTGTGACGGCGATCGCCACAGGACAATATCAAGGAGAACCATTCAGCGAGAAGAATATCGACTCCGTCGAACAGCGACAGCAATTTATTGATGGACTGCTCAAGAAACGTCCTCGTCCTACGCGCAAAGAAAAAGAATGGGTAATTTCGGGGGGATATAAAATATTGGCGGATTCCACCCGGAAACCATCCGTGCCGCCCGGCCCAAAACTTACACCTACAACCGACGAAAGAGATTTTGTTATTCCAAAGAAATTCAAGATGGCACTTAGTGATGGAAAAATAAACAACATTTTTATTGAACTAAAAAAATTAGATGCAAAGAAATTCAAAAATGCCGCTTCGGTTTTATTGAGGGTATTTTTGGAATTTAGTGTAGATCACTATATAAATAAAAACAATGTCTCCCTTCTCAAAAATAAAGAAACCCTGAAAGATAAATTAAAAAAAATATCAGAACACATGATAAGCAACAATGTAATGGCTTACAAGGAATTAAAATCAGTCCGCGTTGCAATCAGCAATAAAGACTCCCTGATTTCACCCGAAACGCTAAATGCCTATGTTCACAATTCGTCGTTTAATCCGGACCCCGATCAACTGAAGCGTACATGGGACGATTTCAAGCTGTTCATCGAAAAGATATGGGCCTGAAGGATCGCCACTTTTTGCTGGCCATAATGTGTTCCTCCTGTTATCATGCCGTGCAGATATCGATCTACTGGAGCGCAGAATGCGATACAGCACTCCCCTTCGGTACCCTGGCGGCAAAGGAAAACTCGCCGATTTCTTCAAGCTGATCTTCCGCACGAACAACCTTTTCGACGGTCATTACGTAGAGCCGTACGCGGGCGGCGCCGGGATAGCCCTGACCCTGCTGTTCCTTGACTACGCGACCTTCATCCACCTGAACGACCTGAATAGATCCGTCTTTTCCTTCTGGCATTCCGTGCTGAACCATAATGATGAACTTTGCAAGAGAATCAGTGATACGCCCGTCACGATGAAAGAATGGTTCCGGCAAAGAAATGTTCAACAGAACCCACAGGATTTTTCCCTTCTGGATCTTGGATTCTCCACCTTTTTCATGAATCGGACCAATCGCTCAGGGATCATAACCGGCGGGGTTGTTGGGGGGAAAAATCAGGATGGATTCTGGAAACTGAACGCCAGATTCAACAAGAAGGACTTACTTAATAGAATACGGAAGGTGGGACGCTATTCAACAAGGATCAAACTATACAACGAAGATGCGGAACAATTCGTTATATCCCTTCTCCCCTCATTACCAAAAAAATCCTTAATATACCTGGACCCCCCATACTACGTAAAAGGAAGCGGCTTGTACGAGAATCATTACAAACACAAAGACCACGCCCGGGTAGCAACATTGGTCCAAAAGGGGATCGACAAGCCTTGGGTTGTTTCCTACGACAACACCCCGGAAATCCGTGTGCTTTACCGGGGAAAGCGCAGCATCGAATACGATATCAGTTACAGCGCCAGCAACCGTTATGCAGGCTCCGAAATTATCTTCTTCAGCGATCAGCTTGAGATCCCGGACATAAAAAATCCCGCCAGGCTAAAATCAGCCTAACTCCTGCTCCACTCTCTGATCATTCTGTGTGCGCTTCTTGTCGATCCCGGTTTCCCCTGTGAGCCACGATCTCCGCCGGGGGCGGGTCGGCCGGCACATGGGCGCTGGCTCGCGAACACGATTCGGACGGACAGCACCCCTCCTCGCCATCATCGCGTGTCAGAACTTGTAGGTGCTCGTCCCCTACATCCCGAGGATCAAGCTGATCGTGCTCCCCTTCCGGTCTCCTTTTTCTTCTTGTCGGGTAGTCGCATAGGTACGAATCGGTAAATGGCACGTGTCGTTCTCTCACGGCGAAAACGCGGGTTCGAACCCCGCTGGGACCGCCAAGGAAAATCAAGGGGTTGCGAGAGATTCGCAGCCCCTTTTCCTTTTCGCTGAAATAACTTCCCCCGACACTTCCCCCGTCCCCGCGCGGGGGGGGGGGGCTTTCACCGTCCTTCCGTCGCCTCCTGGGGGCTCCTGCTTCGCGTGCGGGGTATGCTCGAGGTGTCGACGATCCGGAGGAGAAGGGGCCGAGGATGGACCCGGCAACCTGAAAGGGGAAGCCGGTTGCCTTCCGTCTATTCGAATAAGTCCGCGCGCGTTCCCGTCCGCTCGAAAATGATGATGTCCGGTTCGAGTTTGTAGACGAGGAGCCAGTCGGATTCGATATGGCACTCGCGGCGGCCGGAGAATTTGCCTTTTAACGCATGGTCCCTGAGCCCCGAGTCAAGCGGTACTTCCTGGACCAGCGCCCGCATGACCGCCTGAAGTTTCGCGATGTCCTTTCCTCGCCTTACGGCGAGTCTGAAATCCTTCTCGAAGCGCCCCGTGTTCCGGAACGCCCGCATCAGACGCCCATCTTTTTGAAGAACACGGCGAGGCTCGGATATTCATGCAGGTCTTCGCCCCGGTCGGTCTTCTCGAACGTCTCGCGGGTCGCGGCGTTCGGAATCTCCACGGGAAAGGGTAAGCCCTTACGAAGCCGGACCTGAGAGTAGAACAGGTTGATGGCCTCGGAACTTGAAATCCCGAGTTTGCGGAAGACTCGTTCCGCATCCGCCTTAAGCCCCGGTTCAGTGCGCGCCCGGATCGTCGCCGTCTTCATGCCTTTCCCTCCCCGCGAATATCGAATAGTAGTGTACCCCGTCCGGGGGACATAGTGAACCCTCTCCGGAGGCCCCGTGTTCCTTCAGGTCGTGCACGCGTCGACGGGGGATCCTGTTTCCCTCACCGTCGATCATTATGCCGTGACCGACTGGGAGCGGCGAACCGTTCGACTTCGGGTTAAACCAAGCAACGACGTTTGCTCATGCGGAGAATATCGCCTATAATCTCCGCATGGAGCGCGGTGAATGAGCAATTACATCTATGATCTGCCGGACTGGCCTCGATTCCGCTGGAACCAGGACGGGATTGAAGGGAAACTCACGTCGTCGAAATGGGCGAAGATGGCGAAGTGCTCGCAGGACACCGCCTTGCGTGACATCGTCGACCTTGTGGATCGAGGCGTCCTGGCGAAGGACCCGGCCGGAGGCCGAAGCACGAGCTACTCGCTGCTCATTCGGGAAGAATAAGGGGTGGCCGGTCCCGTCGGAATCCGACCTCCTCATAAAATAACCCCGCCAGAGGCGTTGCGGCATGTCGGACGGGGAGCAACTTCTCACACGCAAGGCCCTGAATCACAATTCACTCGATAGACCGGGTAAATCAGTGAGCCCCCGGCCGGTACTTGTCCTTCAGGCCGACGATCCGGTTGAAGACCGGGGCGCCCGGCCGTGAGTCGACCTCGTCGGCGATGAAGTAGCCGTTGCGGACGAACTGGAAACGGTCCCCGGGCGCGGCGGATGCGAGGGCGGGTTCGACGAGACATCCCCGCAGCGTCTCGACCGAGGCGGGGTTCAGAAAATCCCTGAACGTCTTCCCCTCTTCCACGCTTTCGGGATCGGCGACGGTGAACAACCGGTCGTACAGTCGGATCTCGGCCGGGACCGCGTGCGACGCCGACACCCACTGGATCGCCGTCGTCTTCTTCCGGTCCCCCTTGGCCGGCGCCCCGAGCGACTCCGGGTCGTACGAGCAGCGGAGCTCCGCCACCTCGCCGGTGGCCGGGTCGCGGGCGACCTCGTCGCACCGGATGAAGTAGCCGCCCATGAGACGCGCCTCTCCCCCTGGGCGCAGGCGCCGCCAGTCGGCCGGTGGGTCCGTGGAGAAATCGTTCCGATCGATCCGGATCTCGCGCGTCAGGGGAACCGTACGCGCCCCCTCCTTGCCGATGTCCCGGGGCCACAGGGGGATCTCCAATCCTTCCACGCGGTCGACCGGCCAGTTCGTGATCGTCACCTTGAGCGGGCGAAGGACCGCCATCGCCCGCGGCGCGCGGGCGTTCAGGTCGTCCCGGATCGCGTCCTCGAGCAGCTCCATGCTGACGCGGCTGTTCGCCTTGTCCACGCCGATGCGGGCGGCGAAGAGCCGGATCCCCTCGGGAGCATAACCGCGACGGCGCATCCCGGCGATCGTCGGCATGCGGGGGTCGTCCCAGCCGGAGACGAGGCCCTCCTCCACAAGCTGGAGAAGTTTCCGCTTGCTCATCACGGTGTAGTCGAGATTGAGGCGTGCGAATTCGTACTGCCGGGGACGGGGTTCGGGAAACAGGTTGTCGACCAGCCAGTCGTAGACCGCCCGGTTGTTCTCGAACTCCAGCGTGCAGATCGAATGCGTGATCCCCTCGATCGCGTCGGAGAGCGGGTGGGCGAAGTCGTACATCGGGTAGATGCACCACGCGTCGCCCCGGCGGTAATGCGTCGCGTGGCGGATGCGGTACAGCAGCGGGTCGCGCATCTTCATGTTGCGCGCCGCCATGTCGATCTTCGCTCGCAGCACGTGCGCACCGTCGGGGAACTCCCCTCCCTTCATCCGGGCGAAGAGATCGAGGTTCTCCTCCACCGCGCGGTCCCGGTACGGGCTGTCCGTGCCCGGTTCCGTGATCGTGCCGCGGCCTTTCCGGATCTCCTCCTCGCTCTGGCTGTCCACGTACGCCTTTCCGTCCCCGATCAGGCGGATCGCCAGCTCGTACAGTTTTTCGTAATAGTCCGAGGCGAAGAAGAGCTTCTCTTTCCAGTCGAATCCCAGCCAGCGCACGTCACGCCGGATCGATTCGACGTATTTCATGTCCTCGGTTTCCGGGTTCGTGTCGTCGAAGCGCATGTGGCAGACGCCGCCGAACTCCGCGGCGATGCCGAAGTTGATGCAGATCGACTTGGCGTGGCCGATGTGAAGGAAGCCGTTCGGCTCGGGGGGGAAGCGCGTCACCACCCGCCCGCCGTAGACGCCGGATTCGGTGTCGCGCCGGACGATCTCCCGAAGGAAGTCGACGGGTTCCCGTGTTTCGGATCCTTTGGGTCGAAGGGTCGGGTCACTCATGGCGGGGCCCATTATACCGGAACATCGAAGGTTGATGACTGTCCCAGTTCTGGGGGAGTTCTAGGGACGTCCCGGTTCTGGGGTTGTTGTTCTGCGGTGGTTGACGGGATCACCGCGATGCGTCCAATATAGTAGTTTAATACCATCCAACAGGGGAGCGGATGCGAAAACCGGTTTACCTCGCCGTGCTGGGGATTTCCATCGTCGTGTCGGCCGTTTCCATCGGCCTCACCTTGACGAGGTACCTCGGACTGCGCGCGTACTCCCCGAAGGCCCCCCCGCGGGCGGCCGCCTCCCCCCCCGGGAAGACCGTCGCGATCCCGCCGCCTTCGCTGTGGACCAACATCTTCGCCCCCGCGCAGGGGATGAACATCCCGTCCCGGCTTCCAGCGGCGAACGCGAAATCCGTTTCCCAGGCGCAGCGCACGGCGTTCGTCCTCGTGGGGACCATCGTCTCCTCCAGTCCCGCCGCACGCCGTGCGATCCTGTGGGCTACCGGGATGAAGGAGCCGAAGGCGTTCCGTGAAAAGGAGGAGATCGAGCCCGGGGCGTTTCTCTCCTCCGTCGAGCGGGACGCGGCGTGGATCACGCGCGGAACGGAGCGGGAGAAGCTCGAGCTGCTCCCGGTCGGAACCCGCGTCCGCCCGACGACCGCCGCGATACCCGCCGCCCCGCAGGCGACGGCGCCCCAGGCATCCGCGTCCCGGTTGCCGGCCGGCGACATCCGCGTGGAACGCCTCGGGAACAACCGGTTCTCCATCGACGAGGCGGGGGTGGCGCAGCTGACCGACAACATCAACCAGTTCATGACCCAGATCCGCCTGATCCCCTTTTTCGAAGGGAACAAATCGGCCGGGTACCGGATCGCCGCCATCCGCCCCGGCACCACCTTCGAACGGCTCGGGTTCCAGGGGGGAGACGTCCTACAGCAGGTGAACGGGCTGGACCTTTCCTCCCCGGAGAAGATGTACACCATCTTCCAGAACCTGAAGGACGAAAAGAAGGTCGAGGTGAACATTCTGCGGCAAGGCCAAAAAAACACGCTCACGTACGAAATCCGATGATCCGGGAGAATCCCATGCGAATTCCTGTCCTGCTGATCGCCGGCCTCATCGCGCTCGGGCCCGCCGCGCACGCGGCCGAGGCGCCCTCGGCTCCGCCGCCGGTCGACGCTCCCCGGGCGGTCCCGGCTCCGCCGCCGGCCGCCGCTCCCCAGGCCGCCCCGGCTCCCGCGGCATCGGCGGCATCCGCGGCGGCCCAGGCTCCCGCGTCGCATACCCCGGTGTACCTGTCGATGGACTTCACCGACGTGGATCTGCCGGTCCTCATCAAGTTCATGAGCGAGCAGACGAAGAAGAACTTCATCTTCGACGATCGGGTGCAGGGGAAGATCACGATCATCTCCCCCCGCCGGGTGACGCTCGACGAGGCGTACGACGTTTTCCTGTCCGTGCTGCAGGCGAAGGGGTTCACCACCGTCCCGCAGGGGAACACGATCAAGATCGTCCCCGCCCGGGAAGCCCGCCAGGACACGATCCCCACCGGCGTCACTGAAAAAACCCCTTCCGCGGAGTTCATCACCCGCCTCGTTCCGCTGCGGTACCTCGAGAGCGCCGAGGTCGTCCCGCTGGTGACGCCGCTGATCTCCAAGGACGGGATGGTCTCCGCGTTCGGTTCCTCCAACACGCTGATGCTGATCGACTCGCGCGCCAATATCGACCGGATCGTCAAGATCATCGACGAGGTCGACAACGCGGGGATCCCGGGGATTCTTCGGGTGTACCCTCTGTCCTACGCCGTCGCGACCGAGGCCGCAAAAACCTTGACCTCGATCTACCTCGAAGGCGCCGCGCCCGCCGCCGCGAGAGGCATCGTCCGCTTGCCGCAGGCCCGGTCCACCCGCGGCGTCACAGTGAAGTTCCTGCCGGATACCCGCACGAACAGCCTGATCGTGTACGCCGGGAAGGAGATGCAGGACGACGTGGCGGACCTGCTGAAAAAGATCGACGTCCCCGCCTCCGCCGGGAGCGGAAAGATCAACGTCTACTACCTCGAAAACGCGGACGCGGAAGAGGTGGCGAAGGTCCTCGCCTCCCTCTCGGAGAAGCGTGCCGGCGCCCCGCCGGCCGTCATGCGACCCGGCGCCCCCGCCGCGACGGTAAAGGACGTCCTCTCCGCCGAACTCGAGGGCGGGGTGAAGGTCACCCCCGACAAGGCGACCAACTCCCTGATCATCGTCGCGTCGTCGAACGACTACGATACGCTGGTGGGGGTCATCAAGAAGCTCGACATCCGCCGCCGTCAGGTCTACATCGAGGCGGTCATCATGGAGATCACCCTCGACAAGTCGCGGGACCTCGGCGCGGAGTTCCGGGGCACCGCGGCCGCGGGCAACGGCGCGGTGATCAGCGGCACGAATTTCGACTTCAAGGGGAACGTGAACCAGCTTTTCGCGGCGCTGGCCACCGGGAACCCGCTCGTCTTCGGCGGCACCGGGCTGATCGCCGGGGGGATCGCGGGAAACGTGACCCTTCCGAACGGGACGAAGGTCCCCGCCGTCACCGCGGTGCTGCGCGCGGCGCAGACCCGGGACAACATCAACATCCTCTCCTCCCCGCACCTACTGACCCTCGACAACAAGGAGGCCGAGATCATCGTAGGCGAGAACGTCCCCTTCATCACGAGCCAGTCACGGGACACGACGAACCTCGCCAACGTCATCAACACCGTCGAGCGGAAGGACGTCGGGATCACGCTCCGCCTGACGCCCCACATCCACGAGAGCGACTTCGTGAGCCTCGACATCTTCCAGGAGTCGTCCGCCGTGAAGGGAGACTCCCTGCTGAACGCAAGCTCGGTCGGACCCACCACCACGAAGCGGTCCGCGAAGACAAGCGTGCTGGTGAAGAACGGCGACACGGTGGTTCTGGGCGGGATGATGCAGGAGACCTTCACGAACACCGTCAGCCAGATCCCCCTCCTCGGGGACATCCCGCTGCTGGGGAACCTGTTCCGTTTCAAATCCGTTTCCCGCAAGAAGACGAACCTGCTGATCATGCTCACCCCGCACATCATCCGGGAGCCGGGAGATATGCTGCAGAGGTCCCAGGAGCAGCAAAGGAAGATGACCGAGTCGTTCGACCTGCAGAAGCAGGAGGTCGAGAAGACGTTCCCCGACCCGAAACCCAGGGAGAAACGGTGACCGATTCGTCGAAGACGAGGGAGGCGTCCGCCGCGGGCGAACTCGTTCCGGAGGGAGGCCTGCTCGCGAAGATCCCGATCGGGTACGCCCGGAGGCATCTCCTTCTCCCGTGCCGGACCTCGGGGGGGGAAGTCGTCCTCCTGTCGGGGGGGAAGCCGGAGGCCCGGGAGGCGATCGACGAAATGCGGTTCCTCGCCGGATCCACCCGGGTCGTCTGCGCGCCTGCGGACGAGGTGCTCGCCCGGATCGACGACGCGTACGAGCGGGCGCACTCCCCGGAGAACGAGATCGTGGAGGGGCTTCCGGGGGAATGGGACCTCGACCCGACGGCCGCCATCGAGGAGACGCGGGACCTTCTCGAGTCGCCCGACGAGGCGCCGGTCATCCGCTTCGTCCACGCCGTCCTGTTCCGGGCGATCCGGGAGCGGTCCAGCGACATCCACTTCGAGCCGTACGAGAAGGAACTGGTCGTCCGCAACCGGGTCGACGGCATCCTCTACCCGATGATCACCGCCCCCCGGAAGTGGCACGCCCCGGCGGTCTCCCGGGTCAAGGTCATGGCGGGGCTCGACATCGCCGAGCGCCGCCTGCCCCAGGACGGGCGGATCAAGATCCGCCTCGGAGGCCGGGAGATCGACATCCGCGTCTCCACCGTCCCCACCTCCTTCGGCGAGCGCGCCGTGCTTCGGCTGCTCGACCGGGGAAACGTCCTCTTCGGGCTTGCCGACATGGGCTTCGAACCCGCGGACCTCGCGACGTTCGAGCGGTTCCTTTCCCGGTCCAGCGGCATCCTCCTCGTCACCGGCCCGACCGGCTCCGGGAAGACCACCACGCTCTACGCCGCCCTGCGCCACCTCGACTCCGGCGCCAGGAACATCATCACGATCGAGGACCCGGTGGAGTACCAGTTCCAGGGGATCGGGCAGATCCAGGTGAATCCGAAGATCCAGCTGACGTTCGCAAACGGGCTGCGCTCGATCCTGCGCCAGGACCCCGACATCATCATGGTGGGCGAGATCCGGGACGCGGAGACGGCCGAGATCGCCATCCAGGCGTCGCTGACCGGACACCTGGTCCTTTCGACCCTCCACACCAACGATTCGGCCAGCGCCGTCACGCGCCTCGTGGACATGGGGATCGAGCCGTTCCTCGTCGCCTCCTCCCTCTCCGGCGTCGTCGCCCAGCGGCTGGTGCGGCTCCTCTGCCCCGATTGCAAGACCCCTTATCCGGCCACTGCCGTGGACGCGCGGAGCGTGGGACTCGCCACGCCGCCCGAAACGCCCTTTTACCGGCCGGGCGGATGCGAGAAGTGCCTGCACACCGGATACCTGGGGCGCACCGCGCTGTTCGAGATCCTCCCCGCGGACGAAACGATCCGGTCGATGATCCTCACCCGGGCCGACTCGGACGGGATCCGGACGCTCGCCGTCTCCCGCGGGATGCGCACGATCCTCGCGGCCGGCGCGGAAAAGGTCGTCGCCGGGGTGACCTCCGTGGAAGAGGTCCTGCGCGTCACGCAGGAGGAATGAGCGGG
>JAMDCN010000142.1 GCA_023489025.1 Deltaproteobacteria bacterium
TGCGGATCAAATCCGTGCTCGTCCGTGACCTGGAAAAACCCCGCGAATATCACGGGAATATTCAATTTACAGATCATCCCGAAGAAATTTTACAGGATCCTGAGATCGACATCATCGTAGAAGTCATGGGTGGAATCGAACCTGCTCGTACCTATATTCACGAAGCTTTGCGCCAGGGAAAAAACGTTGTAGCCGACCTCGAGCATCTCGAAGAGACCCTGCGGCAGGCGTATGCTCGCGAACCGCCATACCCGCGATAGGCCCCGGACGCGGACGTTGCACTTGTCGACCGGCCTTTGGCCGGGGGTCTCCATGGGGTCCACACCCGGCGGAGAGAGGACACGGACGTCGTGTCCTGCGCTCCTCCATTCCCGGACGATGTTCGAGATGTGGACCCCCTCGGCCCCCCTCCCGTGGGTCCGATGGATGTACAGGATCCTCAATGGACGTCCCTCAGGCATAGAAGAGCCGGATGGTCCCGCTGATCAACAATATTCCGAAGACCTCGATCAGGAATACGTTTCTCAGGTCGTGGATCGTCATGCGGACTTCGTGGCGGTTCTGGAAGAGGAAGGCCCCGGAGAAAGCGAAAAGGACGTACCACAGGTCGAACTCGTTGGTCGAAAGGAAGGAGGAGCTGATCACCATCCCGCCCAATCCCGCGAGGAGGGCGACGATCGTGCGGCGGGCCCGGGGGTCCGTCGTTACGATCAGCGATCGGAACAGCGAGACGACGTGTGCGTAGACCATCAGGAGCCAGAAGAACAGGCCGATAATTCCGACCTCCCCCATGTTCTGGACGAAATTGTTGTGGGCGATCAAATGGTGGTGCTTCGTCCAGTTCCCCAGGCCGACCCCGAAGAGGGGGCTCTCCTTCAGCATCAAGATCCCTTCGTACCAGGCGTCGATCCGACCCGCGGAGGACCCCTCGCTGTCCTTGATTTCCCCCATTCTGGAGGGGCCGACGACCATCAGCACACCGAGGATCGCGCAGACGGCAACGAGCCGGCGAATTTCGATTCTCTGGTTTGCCTTTTGGCTCCTTAACCAGAGGGTCATGGCGATGATCGCAAGGAACGCGAGAAATCCGCCCCTGGAGTTCGAGTAATAAATCGCGGGGACGATCATCGCGCTGGCCAGGAGAGAGAGAACCCTGAGGACCCGCCCCGAAGGCCCGAGCAGGAACTGAAGGGCGAAGGCAAACCCGATATTGAGGAGGATGCAGTATACGTTGGGGCCGTCGTACATGCCGACCCACTTCGCCCTCGGGATCTTTCCCGCCCACGAGTGGACATTGGTCGCCCAACCAATACCCGTCGTGTACTGAATGATTCCCTGGTATGCCACGATCCCCACGAGTGCAACGAAAATAGCGAGGGCGCCCGATGATCTCTTCTCCGTCGAGGTAAAGACGAGGAGGGTCAAATAAAAGAAAATCATCTTTCCATAAAAGTACGCCTGGGCAAGAAAGATCTCCATGTCCCCTCCAAGGAGGGTCGCCATCATAGAGACCGCGAAAGACAGGAGGACGAACTGGACTTCCCTTCTTCGCAGTTGTTTGAAGAAAATGGAAATCTTTCCGGTCACGGAAAGGAGAATGCAGAATCCCGCGGCTATGAAGACGTCGATGGGTACCCCCCGCAACGGACCGACCCAGTCCGCGGGGCGGATGATGGAGGAGGTAAGGTATAGGGCGATTGCCAGAAGGTTCAACGATGCTCTCTTGAAGGCCGCCGCGACGCTACCGGTCGGGCCCTTGGGCTACAAGGCCGAAAATTTATGTCCTCGGCCTGCGAGAAACTCGAGGATCCATGGCAGTGCTTCGACCGTATGGAGACAATCATCGTGGAAGAGTAGAATGTCCCCGGCGAGAAACCGCCCTTCACAAACCTTGTTGATAAGCCGCTCGCGTGACGTAAAGAAGGAGTCCTCGCTGTCGAAGGACCAGAGGATGACCGACTGTTTCCGCCGGATCGAACTCCATAGGAGCCTCGCCGTGAGGTCGCCGTACGGAGGCCTAAGCAACCGTACAGCGGCTCCGGTTCCGGCCTCTAAAATCCGCTCCGTCCTATCCATCTCGTCCTCGAGATCTCCGGGGGACATTTTTCGAGGTGATCGATGGGAATACAAGTGGCTTCCAATGGCATGGCCTCCTCGAACGATGTCCCTGGCAATCCAAGGGTAACGCTCGACCTCGGATCCCTGAAGGAAGAATGTCGCCCTGGCACCTTGTCTTGCGAGGGTTTCCAGGATGACCGGGGTATTGCCCGGGTGAGGTCCGTCGTCGAACGTCAGGTGTATCCCCCCTGCCCCCCTTTTCCGGTACATGAGAACTCCCGAGGAGATCGTTCGCTGAACGGCTGTCTTCAGGGACAGTGGAATCGCCTATTCGGAGACCACCGGATTCTCCCGGAAGGTTCTCATCCAAATCTCCAGCGCCAGAAACGAGAAGATTCTCCGGCTGTGGTCCTCCCTTCCCGAGCGATGAGAGGACAGGACCTCTTCGACGTAGTCCCGCCGAACGATCCCCCGGTCGAGGAACCGGGGCGACAGCAGGATATCCCTCGTCGGTCCGTACAGGGCGCCCTGGAACCATTGACGGAGTGGAAGGGGGAATCCCTGCTTCGACCGGTAGATGATGTCGTCCGGAAGCAGGCCCTCCATCGCTTTCTTCAGTAGGTACTTTCCCTCGCCTCCCCGGATCTTGTAGCCGTCCGGTTGGCAAGCCGCAAACTCAACGATCTCGGGATCCAGGAACGGGACCCGGAGCTCGAGGGAGGCCGCCATCGTCATCTTGTCGGCCTTGAGGAGCAGGTCGTCCGGGAGCCAGTACTTTGTATCCAGGTATAGCATGTAGGCCAGGTCCGACTTCCCATTCCGTTCGGCGGCGCTCCGCTCGAAGAAGGTATCGAGGGATCGTCCACTCGCCTTGAGGTAGTCGCGGGTGTAGATCTTTTTGCGGATGGAATCGGTCACGTCGCAAGAAACAGTGCGGTAACGTCTCTCCAGGGGAATCCGGATCCAGTCTGCGTACTTCCTTTGCTTTTCGGTGAGCGGCAGGAGGTCCGGAAGATTCCTCAGAAACCCGGGAAGGAGAGCCGCCGCACGGGCCAGGAACTGCAGCGTTCTCATCCATCGATGGAGGGGGTACCCGGCGAACAGTTCGTCGGAGCCTTCCCCGGAGAGAAGGACGGTCGCTTCCTTCTTCGCCTGGACGGAGAGGTGGTACAGGGCGATCGCAGCACTCTCCACGATCGGCTCCTCGGTGAAGGTCAGCATCGTTCGGATCGATTCGAAGAACTCCCCGAATTTCAGGTCGTATTCGAAATGGCGGGTCCGGAACATTTTCGCGACCCGGCGCGCGTAGGGAAGCTCACTGACGCTCCCGAAGTCGCCGTAGCCGACAGAGAAGGTCTTGATCTCCCCGTCCGTGATTCCACGCATCAGGGCCACCACCGCGCTCGAATCCAGGCCGCCGCTCAAAAAGACACCGATCGGCACTTCGCTCACCATCTGGAGTTCGACCGATTCCGCGATCTTCCTGCGGAGGGTCGAGACGCTGTCATCGAAGGAAAGGGCTGTGACGGACGGGATCGTTTCCAGGTTCCAGTAATACTCCACCTGGAGGGGGCGCCTTGGGCCCGTTACGGCGTAGCCGCCAGGCGGTATTTTCCGGATCCCCTTGAAGAAGGTGCAAGGGTTCGGTGTATAGCC
>JAMDCN010000079.1 GCA_023489025.1 Deltaproteobacteria bacterium
CTTGCGGTCATGATGGGGACGCCGCGCCGCCGGCAGCTCCTCCGCGGCGCCGCATTTCACGTGGCGCTCGTCCTGACCCTCATCGTTATCACCGCGGCGGTCATCGTGATCCCGCCGCTCTGGAAGGGGCTTTCGTTCCTCCCGGTGCGGATCCCGCGGAAGTGGGACGCCGCGCTCGGCCTGCTCGTCGAGATCGTCTCCGATGTCGTGCTGATGGGGATCGTTTTCGTCGGAAGCGCGATGAGTTACCGGTACCTCTCGCCCCGGCCGGTCCGGTTCCGGAACGCCTTCGCGGGCGCGCTCGCTTTTTGCGCGCTCCTGTTTCCGCTCAAGTTCGGCCTCTCTTTTTACATCAGGAAATTCAGCAGGTTGAGCCTCATTTACGGGTCGCTGTTTCGAATCGTTTCCTTTATAATTGTGGCGTATCTCTTTGCGGCGGCCTATCTGTACTGCGCCAGCATCATCGGGATGCTCGAGAGCGAGGAAGGGGGGGACGCGGCAATCCCCGGGGAGGGAACGGGTGCAGGCGGGAATGGAGCTCCTGGCGGCGATTGACGTCGGGACCAACACGGTCCGCATGCTCGTCGCTGCGCGGGAAGGCCTTCGCTTGCATCCTGTCCTCCGGATGCGGAGGATCACGGGGCTGGGCCGGGAGCTCCGGGAGACCGGGGCGATCGGGAGGCGGGAATCGGGCGCCACGCTGTCCGCCCTTCGCGCGTTCCACCGGGAGATGCGGCGGCTCGGGGTTTCCCGATTCCGCGCATGCGGCACGGCCGCGCTCAGGGAAGCGTCCAATCGGGGAGAGTTCCTTTCCGCCGCACGCGGAGAAGGGATCCCGGTCGAGGTCATCACCGGCCGGGAGGAGGCCCGCCGCACCTGGCAGGGGATCCGTGAAAAGCTGGGCGTTCGCGCGGCCGTCGCGATGGACATCGGCGGCGGGAGCACCGAGTTCATCGCGGGCGGCGGAGCCGTCCGGTCGGTCAGTCTCCCGATCGGCGTCGTGGTCCTGTGCGGGGCCTTTCCCTTCTCGGACCCGCCCGCCGGGTGGCAGATCCGGAATCTCCGGCTTTACCTGGCCGAGCGGATCAGGGCGGGAACGAGACGGTTCGGGGGCGGGACCGTCCGGCGCCTGATCGGGACCGCGGGGACCTTCACGACTCTGGCGGCGCTCGACCGGCGGCTGCGTGTCTATCGCCCGGAACGGATCGACGGGCACCGGATGGCGTACCGCGACGTTCGTCGGTGGGAAGACCGGCTGACCGGGATGACGGACCGGGAGCGCCTCGCGTTGCCCGGCATGGAAAAGGGGCGTGAGCGGTACATCGTCCCCGGTGTTTGCCAGGCGGCGGTCGCGATGGAGCGGTTCGGCGCCGAAGAGCTTATAATCAGCGACGCGGGACTCCTGGAAGGAATCCTCCGGGGGATCGTGGGCGAGAAGGAGCATACCGGATGAACGGGAAAGGATTCGAGGAAGGGTTGACGTTCGACGACGTCCTGTTGCTGCCGGCCGAATCGAAGATCGTACCCAAGGACGTGGAGCTGCCCATCTCCCTCACGCCGGAGATCCGGCTCAACATCCCGATTCTCAGTGCGGCGATGGATACCGTCACCGAAGCGGATACCGCGATCGCGATCGCCCGGGAAGGAGGGCTCGGGATCATTCACCGGAACAACTCGGCGGACGGGCAGGCGACCGAGGTCGACCGGGTGAAGAAGTCCGAGAGCGGCATGATCTCGGACCCCGTGACGATCGATCCCGACCGGAAGGTCAGCGATGCTCTCGATGTGATGAGTAAGTACCGGATCTCCGGCCTCCCCGTGACGCGGGACGGCAAGCTCGTGGGGATCCTCACGAACCGGGACCTCCGGTTCGAGACGAACTTCGAGCAGCCGATCACGAACGTGATGACGAAGGAGAACCTCGTCACCGTCCCGGTCGGGACGACGCTGGAGCAGGCCAAGGAGATCCTCCACAGGAACCGGATCGAGAAGCTTCTCGTCGTCGACGGGAAGAACAACCTGAAGGGGCTCATCACCATCAAGGACATCCTGAAGATCAGGAAGTATCCGAATGCCTGCAAGGACCGGATGGGGCGCCTCCGCGTGGGCGCTGCGGTCGGCGTCGGGCCGGGGTGGGAGGAACGCGTCGAGAAGCTGGTCCGGACCGGCGTGGACCTGTTGTGTGTCGACACGGCCCATGGGCACTCCAGGGACGTGATCGACACGACGCGGGCGATCCGCCGCGCCTACCCGGATGCGCAGCTTGTCGCCGGGAACGTGGCGACCGGCGAGGGTGCCGCGGCCCTCATCCGTGCGGGCGCCGACGCGGTGAAGGTCGGCGTGGGCCCCGGCTCCATCTGCACGACCCGCGTGGTCGCCGGCGTCGGGGTCCCGCAGGTCACGGCGATCATGAAGTGCGCGGCGGAAGGGATGAAGCGGGGCATCACGATCGTCGCCGACGGTGGGATCAAGTACTCGGGAGACGTCACGAAGGCGATCGCCGCCGGCGCCTCCGCCGTGATGATCGGCTCCCTGTTCGCCGGGACGGACGAGAGCCCGGGCGAGATCGTCCTCTACCAGGGGCGCTCCTACAAGGTGTACCGCGGGATGGGCTCCCTCGAGGCGATGAAGAAGGGGAGCAAGGACCGGTACTTCCAGGCCCACGTCGAGTCCGAGGCGAAACTGGTCCCGGAGGGGATCGAGGGACGGGTCTCCTACAGGGGACCGCTGGCGGCCGTCGTTTTCCAGCTCATCGGGGGTCTCAAGTCGGGGATGGGGTACGTCGGCGCGAAGTCGATCGCGGAGCTCCACAAGAAGGCCCGGTTCATGAAGATCACGGCGGCCGGCTTACGGGAGAGCCACGTCCACGACGTGATCATCACCAAGGAGGCGCCCAATTACTGGGTGGAATGACGACGTGAGCGACCGGATCCTCATCCTCGATTTCGGCTCCCAGTACACGATGCTGATCGCCCGGCGCATCCGGGAGCTCAAGGTGTACTGCGAGATCCACCCGTACAACGTCGGCCTCGATTTCATCCGAGCTTTCGCCCCGGCAGGCCTCATCCTGTCCGGGGGGCCCGCCAGCGTCTACGGGGAGGGGGCGCCGCGCCTCCCCGCCGAAGCCTTGAGCCTGGGCGTCCCTGTCCTGGGAATCTGCTACGGGATGCAATTGATCGCGGACCTCCTGGGCGGCAAGGTCGCCCGGGCGACCGAGCGGGAGTACGGGATCGCGTCGATCCGGGGCGAATGGGGGGCGCCGCTGTTCCTGGGGATCGAGGAATTCCGCCGCGCCATGCCGATCCAGGTCTGGATGAGCCACGGCGACCGGATCGAGGCGCTCCCGGAGGGATTCGACCCGATCGCCCGGTCGGAGAACTCGCCGGTCGCCGCGATGGCGAACCGGGACCGCACTATCTTCGGCGTCCAGTTCCACCCCGAAGTGGCGCACACCCCCCGGGGGAAGGAGATCCTGGGGAACTTTCTCTTCCGGGTCTGCGGCCTCTCGCCGACATGGACGATGCACTCGTTTGCGGAGACGAGCATCCGCCGGATCCGTGACACGGTGGGCGGCGCGAATGCGGTCCTGGGGCTTTCCGGCGGCGTGGATTCGTCGGTGGCCGCCGTCCTGCTTCACCGGGCCCTGGGCGACCGGTTGACCTGCATCTTCGTGGACAACGGCCTCCTCCGGAAGGGAGAGGCGGACGAGGTCATCCGCACGTTCCGGGAGGGGATCGGCCTCCATCTCGAGTCCGTCGACGCGTCGGACCGCTTCCTTGACGCACTCGAAGGGGTGGAGGACCCGGAACGGAAGCGGAAGATCATCGGGGAGCTCTTCGTGCGTGTCTTCGAGGAGGCGGCGCGGAATATCCCGAACGTGGAGTTCCTCGGCCAGGGGACGCTGTACCCGGACGTCATCGAGTCCGTGTCCTTCAAAGGCCCCTCCGCGACGATCAAGTCCCATCACAACGTCGGAGGGCTCCCGGAGACGATGCGCCTGAAACTCATCGAGCCGCTTCGGGAGCTGTTCAAGGACGAGGTGCGGGAGCTCGGGCGGGAACTCGATCTCCCGGAGCACATCCTCGAGCGGCAGCCCTTCCCGGGTCCCGGCCTCGCGGTCCGGATCATCGGTCCGGTCACGGCGGAACGGATCCGCATCCTCCAGGAGGCGGACGCCATCGTAACCGAGGAGGTCCGCGCCGCGGGGCTTTACGGGTCGATCTGGCAGTCGTTCGCCGTCCTCCTTCCGGTCAAGACGGTCGGCGTCATGGGGGACGAGCGGACATACGAGAACGTGGCCGCCATCCGGGCGGTCCACAGCCAGGACGGGATGACGGCTGACTGGGTCCGGCTCCCGTACGACCTCCTCCAGCGTCTCTCGACGCGGATCATCAACGAGGTCAAGGGGATCAACCGCGTCGTGTACGACATCTCGTCCAAGCCGCCCGGCACGATCGAGTGGGAATGAGCGAGTTCGTCCACCTCCATCTGCATTCCCAGTACAGCCTCCTCGACGGCGCGATCAAGATCCCGGCTCTCGTCCGGCGGGTCGCGGAGATGAAGATGCGGGCCGTGGCGGTGACCGACCACGGGGCGATGATCGGAGCCGTGGAGTTCTACGAGAAGGCGATAGCGGCCGGCATCCGGCCGATCCTGGGCGTGGAGGCCTACGTCGCTCCGGGATCGATCCGCGACAGGAAGGGCGGCAACGGCGAGGACCGGTCGTACCATCTCATCCTCCTCGCGGAGACGAACGAGGGGTACCGGAACCTCGTGCGTCTCGTCTCCGCCGCACACCGGGACGGCTTCTACTACAAGCCGCGCGTCGACAAGGAGATCCTCCGGGAGCACGCCGCGGGGCTGATCGCCACGTCGGCCTGCCTCCAGGGAGAGATCCCGGCTCTGCTCGCCGCGGAAGGGGAACGCCGGGGCGCCGCAGCGGTCGAGGAGTACAAGGCGATCTTCCCGGACGGACGCTTCTTCATCGAGATCCAGGACAACGGGCTCCCGGCCCAGGCGAGGGCGAACGAAAAACTCATCGCGCTGGCCCGCAGGACCGGCACGCCGCTCGTCGCGACGAACGACTGCCACTACCTGTCCCGCGAGGACGCCCGCGTCCACGAAGTCCTGCTCTGCCTCCAGACCGGGAAAACGATCTCGGACCCGGGGCGGATGCGGTTCGAGTCCGACGGGTTCTACCTCAAGTCCCCGGAGGAGTTCGAGCGGGCCTTTGGCCACGTCGCGA
Source organism: Deltaproteobacteria bacterium (assembly GCA_023489025.1). The sequence goes on from JAMDCN010000079.1 coordinate 5,246, forward strand.
AGGACGCCCTCGCGAACACGGTCGCGATCGCGGAGAGGTGCCGCGTGGAGCTGGATCTGGGCCGGAACAAGATCCCCGAATTCCAGGTCCCCCCGGGCATGACGGCCGAGGAGTACCTCCGGACGAAGACCTCCTAAGGATCCCGCCGGAGGCTCGAAGAGAAGCGGGCCCGGGGGGAGGGGATTTCCCCCGAAGAGGAAGCCGGCTACAAGGCACGGCTCGAGTATGAGCTGACCGTCATCGACCGGACCGGCTTCGCCGGGTATTTCCTGATCGTGTGGGACTTCATCCGGCACGCCAAGGAGCAGGGGATCCCGGTGGGCCCCGGCCGGGGAAGCGCCGCCGGGAGCCTCGTGGCCTACTGCCTCCGGATCACGGAGATCGACCCGATCCCGTACGGGCTCCTCTTCGAGCGGTTCCTGAATCCCGAGCGGATCAGTCTTCCCGACGTCGACTGCGACTTCTCCAAGGACCGGCGGGACGAGGTCATCCGGTACGTCAAGGACCGGTACGGGGAGGAGAACGTTTCCCAGATCATCACCCTGGGGACCATGAAGGCCCGGGCCGCCGTCCGGGACGTCGGAAGAGTCCTCGAGATGCCGTACTCCGAGGTCGACCGGCTCGCCAAGTTGATCCCCTACGAACTCGACATGACGATCGACAAGGCCCTCGAGATCGAGCCTCGGCTCAAGGAGGCGATCCGGGACAATCCGAAGGTCGGGGAGCTGTTCGAGTTCGCGCGCGCGATCGAGGGGCTCTCGCGGCACGCCTCCACGCACGCCGCGGGCGTCGTCATCGCCAACAAGCCGATCACGGAATACGTGCCTCTCTACCGGAACTCGAACGGCGACATCACCACCCAGTTCCAGATGGGCGACGTCGAGAAGGTGGGGCTGGTCAAGTTCGACTTCCTGGGCCTGCGCACGCTGACGGCGATTCGCGACGCTCTCGAGCTCCTCCGCGAGCGGGAAGGCCGGGCGCTCGACATCGAGGCTCTTCCGCTCGACGACGCGAAGACCTACGAAATGCTCGCCCGGGGGGAGACGCCGGGGGTCTTCCAGTGCGAGAGCCGCGGGTTCACCGATCTTCTCATGCGCCTCAAGCCGGAGCGGTTCACCCACCTGATCGACGCGGTCGCGCTGTACCGGCCGGGCCCGCTCCAGAGCGGAATGGTGGACGACTTCATCGACCGGCGCCACGGCAGGAAGAAGATCGAATACCTCCTGCCCGAGCTCGAGGAGATCCTGAAGGACACCTACGGCGTCATCCTCTACCAGGAGCAGGTGATGCGGATCGCGGTCGCCCTGGCGAACTTCACGATGGGCGAGGCCGACGTCCTCCGGAAGGCGATGGGGAAGAAGAAACCGGAGCTGATCGAGCAGCAGAAGAGACCGTTCCTCCACGGCGCCGGCCTCAACGGCATTTCGGCGGACAAGGCGGAGGCGATCTTCGATCTCATGGCCCAGTTCGGCGGATACGGCTTCAACAAGTCGCACAGCACCGCCTACGCCCTCGTCGCCTACCAGACCGCGTATCTCAAGGCCCACCACCCCGTGGAGTACATGAGCGCGCTGATGACGTCGGAGTCGGCCGATACCGAGAAGATCATCCGGTACATCAACCATTGCCGCGAAATGGGGATCCCGATCCGTCCGCCGGACGTCAACGAATCGCGCTTGGGTTTCCACCCCGCCGGGAACGCCATCCGGTTCGGGCTGTCCGCGATCAAGGGGGTGGGGGATTCCGCCGTCGAGGCGGTCCTGGCCGCCCGGGGCGACCGGCCGTTCGAGTCGGTGGAGGATTTCCTCGCGCGCGTCGACCTCAGGAAGGTGAATCGGCGCGCCGTCGAGAGCCTGATCAAGGCGGGGGCGTTCGATTCCCTCGATTCCGACCGGGGGCGGATCCTGAACCGCCTTCCCACCCTGATGGAACAGGCCCAGGAGGACGTCCGCCGCCGCGACTCCGGCCAGTTCGCCCTTTTCGGGGGAGTCGCCGCCGCGGCTCCGAAGGGGAAGGAGGCCGACCGCGAGGCGGTCCCCCCCGCCTGGAGCCGGAAGGAGCGGCTGGCCCACGAGAAGGAGGCGCTCGGGTTCTACATCACCGGTCACCCCCTCGACGCCTACGCCGCCGAGATGGAGCTCTTCTCCAACACGACTTCCGCGCGCGCGCCGGGCCTACGGCCGGGGAGCGAGGCCCGGATCGGCGGGATCGTCACGGCCGTCAAGGAAAAGACGACCCGGCGCGGCGACAAGATGGCGTACGTCACGCTCGAGGACCTGGAGGGGATCGTCGAAGTCGTCGTCTTCCCGGAGACGTACAGGGAGTGCCGGGACGCGCTCGCGAGCCAGGAGCCGGTGTTTCTCGTGGGCCGCGTGGAGGCGGGGGACGCCGTGCCGCACGACGTCGCCCAGGACGAAAAGGCGCGTCCGAAGGTGATCGCCGAGGAGATCTTCCTCATGGAGAACGTCCGCGAGCGCCTGGCCCGCTCGGTCCACTTCCGGCTCCTCTCGGACCGGATGAGGCCCGCCGATCTCGTCGACCTCCGGCGGACCATCGAGCGGCACGGCGGGGGGAAGAAAGGATTCCTCCACCTCGTCCGGGAAGGGGAATACGAGGCCGTCATCACGCTGCCGGACCGGTTCGGGGTCACGCCGTCCCTGGACCTCGCCCGCGATCTTCGGGCGCGGTTCGGTTATGATGTCCTGAGCCTCCACTGATGGCGATGCCGTCCGGAAAACCCGAGAGGACATGGCTCGTCTGGGTCCGACGGGGGAAACGCCGCCTCCCCGGTTCCCCGGCGGATGTCGACGCGATCGCGGAGCTTGCGAGCCTAGTCGAGGCGGCCGGGGGGGTCGTCGCCGGATTCCGGACGCAGACGCTGACGCGCGAAAACCCGGCGACCGTGATCGGGACGGGGGCCATCGAGGCGCTCAGGGAGGACGTGCGCCGTCACGGCGTCGACCTCGTGGTCTTCCAGAACCTGCTGAAACCGAAACAGCAGCAGGAGCTCTCGCGGGCGCTCGAGGCGAAGGTGCTCGACCGCCGGGAGGTGATCCTCGACATCTTCGCCCAGCGGGCGCGCAGCCGCGAGGGGAAGCTCCAGGTCGAGCTGGCCCAGCTGTCGTTCCGCCTGGGGCGGCTGGCCGGGACCGGGAAGGAGATGTCCCGGCCGGGGGGCGGGATCGGGACGCGCGGCCCGGGGGAGAAGAAGCTCGAAGAGGACCGCCGGCGGATCCGGACGCAGGTGCGGCGGATCGAGCGCGAGTTGCGCGACGTCCGCCGGACGCGCGCCCTCCACTACCGGCGGAGGAGGGCCGTCGGGTTTCCGGTGGTCTCCCTCGTGGGGTATACGAACGCGGGGAAATCGACTCTCTTCAACCGCCTGACGGGTGCGTCCGTCTTCGTGGCCGACCGGCTTTTCGCGACACTCGACCCGACCGCGCGACGGCTGCCGCTTCCCGGCGGGCGGGATGCCATCCTCGTCGACACGGTCGGGTTCGTCCACGATCTCCCGGCGGAATTGCTCGACGCCTTCCTGGCGACGCTCGAGGGGATCGGGGAGGCGGACCTGCTGGTTCACGTGGCGGACGGCAGCGCGACCTCCATGGCGGAGAACGTCGCGTCGGTCGACGCCCTCCTCGCGAAGCTCGGGTTCTCGGTGAAGCCGACCGTCATTGCGGTCAACAAGCGCGACCTCGGCTTGGGGGGAGGAGCATGCCCCGACGGGGCGATTCCGATCTCGGCGGCCACGGGGGAGGGGATTCCCGACCTGCTGGAAGCCATCCGGAAGGAGCTATGGGTCCACGGTTGGGCAGAGAGCGGTTCGACCAGGCTCGCCTGATCAACATCGCGAACGCCCTCACGGCGATCCGGATCCTCCTGCTTCCGTTCTTCGCCGGGTTCCTGATTTCCGGACGTTTCCGGAAAGGACTCCTCGTGTTCCTCGTCTGCGGGGCCAGCGATCTCCTCGACGGCCTTCTCGCCCGCCTTCTCAGGCAGAGGACCGTCGTCGGCTTCTACCTCGACCCGATCGCCGACAAGCTCCTGATGGCCACGGCGTTCGTCGTCCTGGCGTACGTGAGGATCGTTCCCACCTGGTTCGCCGTCCTCGTCATCAGCCGGGACCTGTTCATCCTCATCGGCAGCGCCCTCATCCTGCTCCTGATCGGGTCGGAGGGGATCAGGCCCACGCGGATCAGCAAGGCGAACACGGCGACGCAGGTCGCGACCGTCGTCTACTTCCTCCTGATCAAGGCCTTCCCCGGGCTCAACGGGATCCTCCCCCCGCATGCGGAGCCCGCACTGACGCGAGCCATCGTGAGCGTGTGCGCCGCGACGACGGCGGTTTCGGGACTCCAGTACATGGTCACCGGGCTGCGGAAGCTCTCCCATGCGTGACCCGGCCGCGGGCGTCCGGGTCGCCTCCGTGACGGCCGGGAGCCCGGCCGCCGGGGCGGGGATCGCTCCGGGGGACAGGGTCCTCGACGTGTCGGGCGAGCCGGTTCACGATCTTCTCGATCTCCATTTCCTGACCAGCCGGCCGGCGTTCCGCCTGCGCTGGGTCTCCGCCGCCGGCGTGGTGCGGGAGGCGCCTGTCCGCCCGGTGAAGGCCCCGCTGGGGATCACGCCCGAGCCGATCCGCGTCCGCCGATGCCGGAACAAGTGCCTGTTCTGCTTCGTCCACCAGCTCCCGCGGGGGCTCCGGAAGAGCCTCTACCTCAAGGACGAGGACATCCGGCTCTCCTTCCTCCACGGGCAATACGTCACCTTCTCGGACGTCGCGGAAGAGGAGATCCGCAAGATCATCCGGTACCGGATGTCGCCGCTTTACGTCTCCATCCACACCTCCGATCCGGATCTCCGCAGGACGATGTTGGGCAACCCGGACGCCGGGGACGTGATGACCGTCATGAGGCGGCTCGTCGCGGCGGGGATCGTCCTGCACGGCCAGATCGTCGTCTGCCCCGGGATCAACGACGGAGAAGAGCTTCGGCGGACGCTCCGGGACATCTCGACGCTTCGTCCCGGCCTCGCGACGGTGGCCGTCGTGCCCGTGGGGTTGACGGCACACAGGAAAGGGCTGCCCGCCGTCCGTCCCGTGACGGCGTCGGAAGCGGGCGAGACGATCGCCGCGATCGAGCGGTTCCGGAAATCATTGGGCGAGCGGGGGGGCGAGCCGTTCGCGACGGCGGCCGACGAATACTATCTGTTGGCGGGGCGAAGGATTCCGGGGAGGGTCCGGTACGGATCGTTCGCCCAGATCGGGAACGGAGTCGGCCTCGTGCGGCGATTCCTCGACGAGTCCCGGGCCCTTTTCCGAAGGCGGCGATGGGGGCCGATCCCTTGCGGGGGGTCGGTCGTCACCGGGATGGCGCCCCGAAGGCTTGTCGCAGAGTTTCTCCGGGATTTCTCGAGACGATCCGGCGTTCCCTTGCACCCGTTGCCCGTCGAAAACCGGCTGATGGGGCCGAGCGTCACCGTGACCGGGCTTCTGGCCGGGGGGGACATCGCCGCCGCCGCGCGGGCGAGGAGGGCCGAGAGACTCTTTGTCCCTTCGGTCTGCCTCCGCGACGCCGGGGACCTTTTCCTCGACAGCATGTCGCCGGGTGAGCTGTCCCGGGAGGCCGGCGCTCCGGTCGTGCTGTTCGAGCCGACACCGAGCGGCTTTTACGAAGCGGTTTCCGGGAGTGTGCGTGAACAGGGAAACCCGATATAATAATTGACAATTCGGACGATCGTTTGCTAAATTAATTGCTTTGCCGGTCTTTATGGGGGCGATTAGCTCAGATGGTTAGAGTACCTGCTTGACATGCAGGGGGTCACTGGTTCAAGTCCAGTATCGCCCACCATTTTCCTCCCCAGGAACGGCGAACTGAAAGGGTCAAAGGCGCGCGATCCGCGGCGCCCGAGGAGTTTTCCTTCGCTTTCGGGCTTGAAGTCATGACGCTGCTTGAACTGGCGAAACAACAGGGGAAAGCCGGTGCGGCCATTGCGGCGCGCGTCGGCGGCGCGGTCGTGGATCTCGCGCGGCCGGTCCCGGCGGGGTCGTCCGTCGAGTGGGTCACCCCCGAGAATCCGGACGGCATCGAGATCATGCGTCACAGCACGGCCCACGTGATGGCGGCGGCGGTCAAGGAGCTCTTCCCGGACGCCCGGATCACGATCGGGCCGGCGATCGAGAACGGGTTCTATTACGACTTCGACGTCGAGACGCCGTTCTCGCCGGAGGACCTCCTCCGGATCGAGGAGAAGATGGGCGAGATCGTCCGGGCCGATATCCCCTTCGTCCGCGAGGAGATGCGGAAGGAGGAGGCCGAGCGTTTCTTCCCGGACGAGCCGTTCAAGCGCGAGCTCCTTGCGGAAATCCCGGATTCGACCGTCTCGCTCTACCGGCTCGGCTCGTTCCTGGACCTGTGCCGGGGCCCCCACGTCCCGAGCAGCGGCCGGGTGCGCGCCTACAAGCTGATGAACACCGCGGGGGCCTACTGGCGCGGCGACTCGCGGAACAAGATGCTGACGCGGATCTACGGGGTGGCCTTCGCGACGGCGGCCGAGCTCGACGAGCACCTCCGCTTCCTCGATGAGGTCCGGAAGCGGGACCACCGGAAGCTGGGCAAGGAGCTCGACCTGTTCAGCGTGGACGACGAGATCGGGCCCGGACTCGTCCTCTGGCACCCCAAGGGGGCGGCCGTCCGCCGGGTCATGGAGGATTTCTGGCGCGCGGAGCATGCGCGCGCCGGGTACGACCTGGTGTTCTCGCCCCACGTCGCGCGGCTCGACCTCTGGCGGGTGAGCGGCCATCTGGACTACTACCGCCAGAGCATGTTCTCCGCCATCGAGGTGGAGGGGCAGGAGTACCAGCTCAAGCCGATGAACTGCCCGTTCCACGTCCGGATCTACAAGTCGGCGCTTCGATCCTACCGGGACCTCCCGATCCGGTACGCGGAGCTCGGAACCGTCTACCGGTTCGAGCCCTCGGGAACGCTGCACGGCCTCCTGCGCGTCCGCGGGTTCACCCAGGACGACGCCCACCTGTTCCTGCGCCCCGACCAGCTCGACGCGGAGATCTTCTCCCTGCTCGATTTCACGCTCTTCGTCCTCAGGAGGTTCGGCTTCGAGCGGTACGACATTTTCCTTTCGACGCGGCCCGAGAAGTACGCCGGAACGCTGGAAAACTGGGCGAAGGCCGAGGAGGCGCTGCGGGGCGCCCTCGACCGGAAGGGGCTCGCCTACCGGGTGGATCCCGGCGAAGGGGTCTTCTACGGGCCCAAGATCGACATCAAGATCAAGGACGTCCTGGGGCGGTCGTGGCAATGCTCCACGATCCAGGTGGACTTCAACAACCCGGAGCGGTTCGATGTCAACTATACGGCCGAGGACGGCGCCCCGCACAAGGCGATCATGATCCACAGGGCCCTCATGGGATCCCTCGAGCGGTTTTTCGGCGTCCTGGTCGAGCATTACGCCGGCGCGTTTCCCCTGTGGCTGGCCCCCGTGCAGGTCGACGTGCTGCCGGTCACGGAGCGCCAGGCGGATTACGCCCGGGAGGTCGTCGCGGCGCTGCGCGCGGAGGGTTTCCGCGCCGAGGCCGACGGCCGCAACGAGAAACTCGGGTACAAGATCCGGCATTCCCAGATCCAGAAGGTTCCGTACGCCCTCGTCATCGGCGATCGGGAATCGGCGGGCCGGCAGGTCGCGCCGCGGCGGCGCGGGGGGGAACAGCTTCCCGTCATGCCTCTCCCCGCGTTCCTCGAGATCCTGAGGCGCGAATCGGACAACACCCCAGCGTAAAGGAGGACGCCATAGCCAAGGAATCGCGCATCAACGAGCAGATCCAGGTCCCTCAGGTGAGACTGGTGGGCGCCGGCGGCGAGCAGCACGGCATCATGATGACGTCCGAGGCTCTCCAGAAGGCAAGAGTGCTCGACCTCGACCTCGTCGAGGTCGCCCCCAACGCGGACCCGCCGGTCTGCAGGATCATGGACTACGGGAAATACAAGTACATCCAGAGCAAGCGCGAAGCGGAAGCGCGGAAGAAACAGACCGTCATCCAGGTCAAGGAGATCAAGGTCCGGCCGAAGACGGATGAGCACGACCTGAACGTCAAGATCCGCCACATCCGGCGGTTCCTTGAGGAAGGCGACAAGGTGAAGATCACGGTCCGGTTCCGGGGACGCGAGCTGACGTACGCGTCCCAGAGCGGGTTCGAGGTGCTGAAGCACATCGTCGACGCTCTGGCGGACCTGGGCAAGATCGAGAGCCCCCCCCGGATGGAGGGAAAGACGATGATGGCCATCGTCGCCCCCGGCGGGCAGAAGAAGAAGCAGCAGGCCGCTCCCCCCGGGGCGGCGCAGGCCCGGCAGCCAGGCGCCGCCGGGGGAGGGCAGGGGAAGGCGCCGGCGCTGCCGGCGGAAAAACAGGAGGGACGGTAATGCCGAAGATGAAGACGAACCGCGGCGCGAAGAAACGGTTCTCCGCCACCGGGATGGGAGGCGTCAAGCGGGCGAAGTCCGGGAAGAGCCACATCCTCACCACGAAGAACCGGAAGCGGAAGCGGAGCCTGCGGAAGTCCGCGCTGGTCCACCCGACGAACGAAAAGGGGATCCGGCGCCTTCTGCCGTATCTCTAACCGAACAAAAAAGGGGAAAGAGGCCATGCCACGGGTCAAGCGAGCGGTTCACTCGCACAAGAAACGCCGCAAGGTGATGAAGGCCGCCAAGGGGTATCACGGCGGGAAAGGGCGCCTGCTCCGGCTGGCGAAGGAGACGGTCGCGCGCGCGCTCCGATACGCCTATCGCGACCGGAGAGTCCGGAAGCGCGAGTTCCGGGCCCTCTGGATCATCCGCGTCAACGCCGCCGTGCGGGAGCACGGGCTCTCCTACAGCCGGTTCCTGTTCGGGTTGAAGAAGGCCGGCGTCGAGGTCGACCGGAAGGTCCTGGCGGACCTTGCCGTGAACGACGCGGCCGCCTTCGCGGCGCTCGTCGACGCGGCGAAGGCCGCGATCACCTGAACGGGGCGCACGGATCGTTGCCTGACGCTGCGGACCGGATAACGGCGCTCGCCGAGGAGGGACTGCGCCGGATCGCTGCGGCCGGAACCGAAAGCGACCTCCTCGACGTCAAGGGGAGGATTTTCGGGAAGAAGGGGGCGATCTCCGACCTCTTGAGGGACATCGCGAGCCTGTCCCTCGAGGACCGGAAACGCCTCGGCGCGGCGGCCAACGCGGCGCGGGCGTCCCTCGAGGCGGCGTTCGGATCGCGCCTCGACGAGATCCGCGAGCGCGGGCGGCGCGCCCGGGAGGGGGCGGAAAGAGTGGACGTCACGCTCCCCGGCCGGATCGTCCCGGTCGGCCACCGCCACCCCGTGTCCGCCACGATGGCGGAGATCATCGCCGTCTTCCGGCGGCTCGGCTTTTCGGTCCGGAGCGGGCCCGAGATCGAGAAGGACTACTACAACTTCGAAGCGCTCAATATCCCGCCCGACCATCCCGCGCGGGACATGCAGGACACGTTCTACATGGACTGGCCGTCGGGGGACCTCGTCCTGCGGACCCACACATCCCCGATCCAGGTCCGGACGATGGAAGCGATGCGTCCCCCGGTCCGGGTCATCGCCCCCGGCGCCGTCTACCGGTGCGATTCCGACATCACCCACAGCCCGATGTTCCACCAGGTGGAGGGGTTCGCGGTCGACAGGTCGATCACGATGGCGGACCTGAAAGGGCTTCTGACCGCCTTCTGCCGCATGATGTTCGGCGAGGACCGCCCCCTGCGGTTCCGGCCGAGCTACTTCCCTTTCACGGAGCCGTCCGCCGAGGTGGACATCCGGTGCGCCGGGTGCGGCGGAAGAGGGTGCCGCGTCTGCAAGGGGAGCGGCTGGCTCGAGATCTTGGGCTGCGGGATGATCGACCCGGCGGTGTTCGGGTTCGTCGGATACGATCCGGAGGAGTTCACCGGGTTCGCCTTCGGGATGGGGGTCGAGCGGATCGCGATGCTGCGGCACGGGATCAACGACATCCGGCTCTTCTACGAGAACGACATCCGGTTCCTGAACCAGTTTTAGGATCGGCGCAAAGAAAGGGATTCGCGGTGAAGATCCTTTACTCGTGGCTCCGGGAGTTTCTCCCGACGCGGCTTTCGCCGGCCGAGATCGAGTCGGCCCTGACGATGGCGGGGATCGAGGTCTCTTCGTGCCGGTTCCTCGGGGCCGGGCTCGAGGACGTCGTCGTCGCGCGGATCCTCGACATGGAGCCCCATCCGAACGCGGACAAGCTCTCCCTGTGCCGGGTCACGGACGGGGGGCGGGAGTACCGGATCGTCTGCGGCGCGCGGAACATGAAGAGCGGCGACGTCGTCGCGCTCTCCCGGGTCGGGGCGAAGCTTCCCAACGGAATGGAGATCAGGAAGGCGAAGATCCGGGGCGAGGTCTCCGAGGGGATGCTCTGCTCGGAAGCGGAGCTCCGCCTGTCGGAGGAGTCGGCCGGGATCATGATCCTTTCGCCGGACTCCCGGATCGGCGGTCCGCTCGCCGACGCCCTCGGGCTCAACGACTGGCTCCTGGAGATCGAGATCACCCCGAACCGGGGCGACTGCTTGAGCGTGCTGGGCGTTGCCCGGGAGGTCGCCGCGATCACGGGCGAGGCGGTGACGCTCCCGGACGTCGGCTTCGAGGAGACCGGCCCGGATATCCGATCGCTCGCTGCGGTCGGCGTGACGGACTCCGACCTGTGCCCCCGGTATTCCGCGCTCGTCATCACCGGGGTGACGATCGCGCCGTCCCCCGGGTGGATGCGGCGGCGCCTCGCCCATTGCGGGATCCGTCCGATCAACAACATCGTCGACATCACGAACTACCTCCTCCTCGAGCTCGGCCAGCCGATGCATGCCTTCGACCTGGATCGGCTGAGGGGCCGGACGATCGACGTGCGGCGGTCGGGGGCGGAGCGGCGGTTCCGGACGCTGGACGGGATTGAGCGGGCGATCGCGCCCGACATGCTCCTTATCCGGGACGCCGAGGGGCCGGTCGCCGTGGCGGGGGTGATGGGCGGGGAGAACACCGAGGTCCTCCCCGAGACGCGCCGCGTCCTGTTCGAGAGCGCCCACTTCTTGCCGGCTTCGATCCGGCGGACCTCCCGGCGGCTGGGGCTGTCGAGCGAATCGTCCTACCGGTTCGAGCGGGGCGTGGACCCGGCGGGAACGATGTACGCCGCGCGCCGGGCCGTGTCGCTGCTCGCGGGATCCGCGGAGTTCTCGGCGGCGAAGGGATCGATCGATGTCGGGGGGGCGCAGGACTTCCGGAGGACGATCCCGTTCCGTCCCGAACGGGCGTCGCGGATCGTCGGCTGTTCTTATGGAAAGGACGTGTGCCGGGCGATCTTCTCGCGGTTGGGATTCGCGTCACGGGATGCGGGGGACGGGACGCTCGCCGTGACCGTGCCGGCGCACCGGTTCGACATCGAACGGGACATCGATCTCGTCGAGGAGGTCGCGCGGCTCGCCGGCTACGATGCGATCCCGGCGACCTATCCGCATTCGGGTGCGCCGGACTTCTCGGCCGACGACCGGTTCGCGGAAGCGCAGGAGCGCGCCGCCGAGTTCCTGAGGGTCCATGGCTTCTCCCAGGCGATCAACCTGTCGTTCGTCTCCGAGAAGGAGTGGACGAAATACGGGACCTTCCTCGGGTTCGACCCCTCCGACGTCATGCGGATCAAGAACCCGATTTCCGACGACACCACGATCATGCGTCCCCATCTGCTGATGGGGCTTCTCCACAACGTCGAATCGAACGTCCGTCGCTTTATCGACGAGACGCGGCTTTTCGAGATCGGGAAGGCATTCGGACGGCGGTTCGAGCCGCGGCATTTCGAGGAGCCGCGCCTCGCGTTCGTCGCCTGCGGGAGCCGGATTCCGGAAACCTGGTCCGGGGGAGAGGTCGCCGTCGACTTCTACGACGTCAAGGGCGTCGCCGAAGCGCTCCTCCGGGACCTGGGCGCGCGACCGATCCACTTCGTCCCGACCTCGTCACGGCCGTTCCTGGCGGAGGGGAAGGCCGCGGACATCCTGCGGGACGGAGCGGTCGTCGGGTGGGCGGGTGCCGTCCGCCGGGAACTCCTGGACGGGCTCGACATTCCCGGGACGGCATTCTACTGCGAGATCCGCATCCAGGATGCGCTTCGCGCCGCGACGGCCCCCGTGAGGTACCGCGAGATTCCGAAATTTCCCCCCGTTTCGCGGGACTATTCATGCGTGTTCCCGGACGCCGTGCCCGTGGGGGACGTCCTGTCGACGATCCGGGCCGTTTCCCCCGAGATCGAGTTCGCCTCGGTCTTCGACGTTTTTACGGGGGAAAAGATTGGAGAAGGGCAGAAAAGTGTTGCATTCCGGGTCCGCTTCCAGGCCCCCGATAGAACCTTGACGGATGCCGAGGTTAATAGTATACATACTAAGATTTTAAAATTATTGGAGAATCGGTTCGGCGGACAAATCCGCTCCAAGTGAAGCGGAAGCCGGGATCGGAGGCGACATGACCAAGGCGGACCTTGTGGAGATCGTCTACGAGAAAATCGGCTTGTCCAAGAAGGAATCACAGGACATCATCGAGGCGATCTTCGAAACGATCAAGTCGAATCTCCGCAACGGAGAAAAGATCAAGATTTCCGGCTTCGGGAACTTCGTCCTCCGGGACAAGCGGCCCCGCAAGGGGCGCAATCCGCAGACGGGGGACGACATCCAGATCTCCGCGCGGCGCGTCCTGACCTTTCGCCCAAGCCAGATCCTGAAGACTTACATCAACGAATCGGGGAGCTAGACAATATGACTGACCGGCCCTGCTTGCGATAACGTGGGTTTTGCCGTCCGGAGAGATGGCATACCACAACGCAAAGGAGGACCGGTCATGAACAGGTTATTCGCTGCCATGGACGTTCACAAGG
>JAMDCN010000095.1 GCA_023489025.1 Deltaproteobacteria bacterium
GCTGGTGCCCAATTCGATGATCGGAAACAGGTCTGTCAGATAATCCCGCAACGCATTGCCGGTGACGGAAATCGTATCTTTCCCCGCCCTGAACCGTTCCAGCGTGAATTCCATCGCCTCGACCGGAGCCATGATATGGAACTCCAGGCCCTTCGTATCGTGGTCCTTCAGATATTTATCGACCTTTTCGATGACCTGCGCATCGTGCGCCCTGTTCTTGTCCAGCCAGAAAACGGCAACCGCTCCTGTTGCCCTCGCTCTTTTGACGGCAAGCTTCACCCAGTCCCGGATCGGGGCATCTTTCGCCTGACACATCCTGAAGATATCCCCGGCTTCCACCTTCTGCTCCAGCAGGGTTGTCCCGGAAGCGTCCACGGCGCGGATCGTCCCGTTTCCCTGAGCTTGGAACGTCTTGTCGTGAGAGCCGTACTCCTCCGCTTTTTGCGCCATAAGACCCACGTTCGGAACGGATCCGACGGTTGCGGGATCGAACGCTCCCTTTTTCCTGCAATCTTCCATGATGGTCCGATACGTCGTCGCGTAGCACCGGTCGGGGATCATCGCCTTCGTATCGTGCATCTTTCCGTCCGGACCCCACATCTTTCCCGAGTCGCGAATAACCACCGGCATCGATGCATCGACGATGATATCGTTCGGCGCATGCAGGTTCGTGATGCCTTTCTCCGAGTCGACCATCGCGAGCTCCGGCCGATTCTTGTACACGGCCTGGATGTCCGCCTCGATTTCCGCTCTTTTGGCTTCAGTCGATTTCTTTATTTTCGCGTACAGATCGCCCAGGCCGTTGTTCGCGTTCACGCCCAACTCTTTCAACACCGCCCCATGCTTTTCGAACACATCTTTATAGAAGACGGAAACGGCGTGTCCGAACATGATCGGGTCGGATATTTTCATCATGGTGGCTTTGAGGTGCAGCGACAGCAGCACGCCGCTCTTTTTCGCGTCCTCGATCTGTTCCTCGTAGAATTTCCGCAAGGCGCGGACATTCATCACCGACGCGTCGATCACTTCCCCTTCCAGCAGGTCCAGCTTCTCTTTCAGGACGGTTGTTTTCCCGTCACCGCCGACGAACTCGATTCGTATATTCGTCGCTTTTTTCACGGTGACGGACTTCTCGCTGCCGTAGAAATCCCCGCCGCTCATATGGGCCACATGGGATTTCGAATCACTCGTCCACGCCCCCATCTTGTGGGGATTCTTCTTCGCAAACTGTTTAACCGAGAGCGGCGCCCTGCGATCCGAGTTCCCTTCCCGCAACACCGGGTTCACGGCGCTTCCCAAGACCTTCGCGTATCGCGCCTGGAGCTTCTTCTCCGCGTCGGTTTTCGGATCCTCGGGATAGTCCGGAAGGTTATAGCCGTGCTCCCGCAACTCCTTGATCGCTTCCATCAACTGCGGGATGGAAGCGCTGATATTTGGCAGCTTGATGATATTGGCCTCGGGCCTCCGCGCGAGCTCGCCCAGTTGCCCCAGGTAATCCGGAATTTTCTGGTTCCCGGTCAGGTAATCGGGAAAATTCGCGATGATCCTGCCCGCAAGGGAGATGTCGCGGGACTCGACGGAAACCCCGGTTCCCTTTGTGAATGCCTGGACGATTGGAAGAAGGGAGCAGGTCGCCAGCGCAGGCGCCTCATCCGTTTTCGTCCAAATGATCGTTGCCGTTTTCGTTGTCATGTCCCCCTCCGTTCGTCCAGGACGCCGGGTCGGATTTCATCTTTCCAGATGGATTAACTTACGATGTCCAACGCGCTGAAAAAATACCTGATTTCCGTTGTCGCCGTCTCAGGTGCGTCGGAGCCGTGGACGATGTTCTGCTCCACGTTGTCGGCCAGGTCGGCCCGGATCGTCCCCCGGTCGGCCTTCTTCGGGTCGGTGGCCCCCATCAACTGCCGGTTGCGCGCGATGACGTTCTCCCCTTCAAGCACCATCGCTACGATCGGGCCGGACGACATGAAATCGGTGAGCGACGCGAAGAAGGGGCGCTCCCGGTGGACGGCGTAGAATCCCTCCGCCTCCTTTTTCGTCAGGTGAAGCATCCGCATCGCCACGACGCGGATCCCGGTAGCCTCGAACCGCCGGATCACCTCGCCGATGACCCCCTTGCGGACCCCGTCGGGCTTCACGATCGACAAGGTGCGCTGCTTTCCCATGTGGCGCATCAGTTCATCCTCGCCTTGGCGAGGCCATACCCCGCCATCAGCGCCTTCTTGTTCAGCTCTTCCGTCCCCTTCGGAACCCGCGAGAGGACCGCCTTCTCCACCGCCTCGATGCTCACCTGCCCCGTGATGGCGGCGATGGCGCCCAAGGCGACGATGTTGGCGACGAACGCCTTCCCGATCTCCTCGGACGCGGTACGGATGATGGGAAGCCGGACTACCTTGAACGTCCCCTTGGGGGTCTCTTTCACGAAGTCCTCGTCGACCAGCAGGGTGCCGTTCGGCTTGATGTCCTTGTAATATTTCATGCACGCCTCGGGCGTGAGGGCGAGCATCAGGTCGATCTCGGTCGCCTTGGGGAAGTCGATCGCGGTATCGGAGATGATGACCTCCGACTTGGACGCCCCGCCGCGGGCCTCGGGGCCGTACGACTGGCTCTGGACGGCCGTCTTCTGGTCGAAGATCGTCGCCGCCTCCGCAAAAATGACCCCTGCCAGGATCAACCCCTGCCCGCCGGAGCCGGAAAACCGGATCTCGTATCGTCCACTCATCCCCTTACGCCCTCCCCTCTTTCTGCTTCTTCAGCCGCTCGACCATCCCGTAGTAGGTCTCGCAATACTCGGGGAGCCCCTCCTTTTTGTAGAGAACGCCCATGGGGAGCTTCCCGACCGTCTTCTCCGGCGGCAGCTTGTCGAACGCGACGGCCGGGATGAAGGTGTTCTTCATCCACAGGAGCATGTCCGTCGGGCTCTTGAACTTGTTCCGGCGCCCGTGCGTGGTCGGGCAGGCGTTCATGATCTCGACCACGGAGAGGCCCTTGTGCTGCATCGCCTCGATGATCAGCTTGTCCAGCCCGGCCGCGTGATAGGCGGTTCCGCGGGCGACGAAGCTCGCCCCCGCCCCCTTCGCCAGCTCGGGGATGTTG
Organism: Deltaproteobacteria bacterium; assembly: GCA_023489025.1. The sequence continues at coordinate 3,100 of JAMDCN010000095.1, forward strand.
AACGACGGGTCGATGTTGCCGTACGGCATGGTGGTCGCCATGTGCCCCGAGGGGGTGGTCGGGGAGTATTGGCCTCCCGTCATCCCGTAGATGTAGTTGTTGAACACGAGCAGCGTGATGTCGATGTTGCGGCGGCAGGCGTGGATGAAGTGGTTCCCTCCGATCGCGGTGGCGTCGCCGTCGCCGCTGACCACGATGACGCGCTTGTCCGGCTTCGCCATCTTGATCCCCGTGGCGAACCCGAGCGCCCGGCCGTGCGTGGTGTGCAGCGTGTTGAAGTCGACGTATCCGGGGAGCCGGGATGCGCAGCCGATGCCGGACACCAGGGCGACGTCGTCCTTGGCGATCCCCATCGTTTCGACGGCGCGCAGGAGGGACTTGAAGACGATCCCGTAGGTGCACCCCGGGCACCAGATGTGGGGCAGCTTCCCGCCGCGGATGTACTGGTCGTAATTGAACGCCATCTACTTGACCTCCTTTACCTTGGCGAGAATCTGCGCCGGGTTGATCGGATCGC
>JAMDCN010000047.1:0-3136 GCA_023489025.1 Deltaproteobacteria bacterium
CTTCCGGCTGATCGCGGAGGTGGACCGGGATATGATCGGCGTCCTCGAGGAGGGGCGGATCGTCGAAACCGTCTGCGGGATCCTCGCCCGGGGGAAAGGGTACCGCCTCGCGTGGATCGGGGCGGCGGAGGAGGACGGAACGATCCGCGTGGTCAGGAGCGCCGGCGCGGCGCACGGGTGCCTTGCGCGGGGGACGCTCCGGTGGGACGAATCGGCCGCGGGGGAGCACCCGGCAGGGATCGCCCTCCGGGCGCAGGAGCCGTGCGTCGTGAACGGGTTCGCCGGCGATCCCCGCTTCGCCCCCTGGAAGGGGCTGGCGAGCGAATTCGGGATCGGCAGCGTCGCCGCCTTCCCGCTGGAGCCGTTTTCCCATCCGAAAATGGTCCTCGCCGTCTGCGCGTCGGGCCGGTCCGCCTTCGACCGGCTGGAGATCGCCGCGCTCGGCGCTCTGGCGAGCCGGGTCGGGACCGCGCTCCAGGGCGCACGGCGCCACGAGTTCTTCGTCAGCGCGAAGACGGCTTACGACGACCTCTTGAAAGTCCAGCGCGACGGCGTCATCCTCGTCCGGCAGGGGAGAATCGTCCGGGTCAACCCGGCGGCGCTCGGGATGCTGGGGTACACGGCCGCCCTGGAGATCCTGGGGAAGGATCCGGCCGCGATCCTCCAGGTGCCGGAGGAGAACCTCGATCTCGCCACGCTCCTCCGCTCGGGGGAGCCGGGGGGATGGCGGTCCGTCCAGGAGGCCGCCGTCCGCCGACGGGACGGATCGGTCTTCACGGGAGAGATCACCGCGACGTGGGTCCCGCGGACCATCGCCCGGCCCGATCTCGGCCCCCCGCTGACCGGTCCCCTCGGGATGGTCATTTTCCGCGACATCACGCTCCGCAAGCGGGTTCTCGACGATCTTCGACGGGAGCGCGATTTCTCCGCCCGGATCCTGGACATCGCGGGGCTCCTGGTCGTGCAGCTCGACCCCGAGGGGACGATCCTCCTGGCCAACCGGCAGTTCGAGACCGTCACGGGATATCCCTCCTCCGAGGCGGTCGGGCGGCGGATCGACGAGTTCCTGATCGCGGAGGAGTCGCGCCAGGCGTGCCGCACGGCCCTCGCGGAGGCGCTCGGCGGGAAGACGCGGATGGACTTCGAATGCCCCGTCGTCACGAAAGCCGGCGAACGGCGGCTCATCCTCTGGAACCACGCTCCCATCCGGGGCGCGGAGGGGGAGGTCCGGTCGATCGTCATCACGGGGACCGACGCCACGGAGCGCCGCCGCCTCGAGCAGCAGATCATCCAGATGCAGAAGATGGAGGCGATCGGGACGCTCGCCGGGGGCATCGCGCACGACTTCAACAACATCCTGACCGGCGTCATCGGCAACCTCGACCTGGCGCTCAAGTCGCTCCCGCCCCAGTCGGCCGCCTCGCTGCCGGTCCACGAGTCGATCCGGGCATCGGAGCGCGCCGCCCGGCTCGTCCGGCAACTCCTCGAGTTCTCCCGGAAGGCCCCCGTGGAGCGGCGGGCGGTTCGCCTCGGAAAGGTGGTGAACGAGGCGGTTCATCTCTTCTCCCAGACGATCGACCGGCGGATCGACGTCCAGACCTTCATCGACCCGGACCTGTGGCCGGTGATCGCCGATTCGGACCAGGTCCACCAGATGCTGATGAACCTCTGCCTGAACGCCCGCGACGCGGTGACGGAGTGCCTCCGGACCGAGCCGGACGGGGTGCGCGGCACCGCCGGGTACTGGATCCGGACCCGGGCCGGGAACGCGGCCGTGGACGAGGAGTATTGCCGGCAGTTCCCGTACGCTCGGGCGGGGGAGTTCGTGCGCCTGTCGGTCTCCGACAACGGGAGCGGGATGGACGCCGAGACGCAGCGGCGCATCTTCGAGCCCTTCTTCACGACGAAGGCGATGGGCCGGGGGACGGGACTCGGGCTCTCGACCGTTTACGGGATCGTCAAGCAGCACGAGGGGTGGATCAACCTCGAAAGCAGCCCGGGGCACGGAACGACGTTCCACGTCTACCTTCCGCGCGCCCCGGGGGACCTCGAGGAGGAGAAGCCGGCGCCGGCGGAAGGCGAAAGGCCGCGCCGGGGCGGGGAGACGATCCTGTTCGTGGACGACGAGGAGATGATCCGGGAACTGGGCCGGCAGATCCTCGAGACGCAGGGCTACACGGTGCTGACGGCCGAGGACGGCCGGAAGGCGCTCGACATCTATACGATGGAGCGGAAACGGATCGATCTCGTCATCCTCGACCAGACGATGCCCCACCTCTCGGGGCCCGAGGCGCTCCGGCGGATCCGGCAGATCGACCCCGGCGCGAAGGTCATCCTTTCGAGCGGATACCCCCAGCGACAGGAGTCCTTCAACCAGGACGTCAAGGGGAGCTGCATGTTCCTCCAGAAGCCGTACAGGGCCAACGCCTTGGCCCGCGCGGTCCGGGAGGCCCTCGACGGGAAGACCCCCTCCTGACGCCGGTCACTTTTCCTTGAGGGCGGCGGCGATCGCCGCCCGGAAGATGTATCCCGACAGGTGCATGATCGTGTCGTTCAGCTCCGCGTCGATCTCCATCGACGCCAGGCACGGGTAATGGTGGTGCCGCAGCGCGCCGGCCTCGGCCGCCTCGGCGAGACGGACCCCCGGCAGGACGGATGCGACGAACCGCGCCGAGCCGCACGGCGCGTCCCGGAAGACCTCGACGGACGAAACGCGGTCTCCATCCGCGCGGACCCGGAAACGGGGACGCCCGAACGCCTCCGCGAAACGGTCCAGGAACGCGTGCGGCCCGCCGTCGAAGCCGCAGAAGGGGCGCGGGAAGGCGAAAGCGATCCCCATCGTCTCGAGCCTTCGGCGGATCTGGTTCTCCAGGCCGGTCGGGCATGCGGCGCGGTCGTCCACGGCGGCCAGGACCGCTCCCGCCCCGCACCGGGCGGCGATGTCGGGGATCAGATCCGCGCCTCCGGGAGTCTCGTGCAAGGAGACGAGCAGGTCGGCCGGCGGGATCAGGGGCGGGAGGACGCCGTCCGGGTCGTCGACGACCGCCGGAAGGCGCCGCGGGAGGTGGAGCGTCTCGATACTCCATGCATCCGGCCCGTTCGCGCGGACATTCCCGGCGATTCGCTCCCCGTACCG
>JAMDCN010000047.1:3146-17903 GCA_023489025.1 Deltaproteobacteria bacterium
CCTGGACCGCGAACAGGATCCTCATCCCGTCTCTCCCGTCGCGAGGCGCCGCGCCGCGGCCGCCAGGGCGCGGGCGGCAGGGGAGGATTCCGGCAGTTCGAGAAAGGAGCGTCCCGCCTCCTCCCACTCCGGGAGGGACGGATCGTGGGGGACCTCGGCGAGGACGGGGATGCCGGCGGGGCCGGCGTTCCGGCCGCCGTCGGGCCCGTACGGCCGGTTGAGGAGGAGCCAGGTCCGATCGACGGGGAGGGCGAGGTCGCGCGCGAGATCCCTGATCGCCGCCGCGGCCGCGAGCCCCCGGGGCGACGGGTCGGTGACGAGGACGAGGTGCCCGATCCGGCGGAGGGTGCGCCGGGAAAGGTGCTCCATCCCGGCCTCGTTGTCCACGACGACCGCCCGGTAGCTCCCGGCGAGCCGGAAGAGGGAGCGGCGCAGGACGTCGTTCACGAAGCAGTAGCAGCCCGGCCCCTCCCCGCGCCCCATCGTGACGAGGTCGACGTCGGCCCCCTCCGCGACGCGCCGCTGGACCAGCGCCTCGATCATCTCCTCCTTCGACGTTCCTCCCGGCGGGGCGGAGAGCGCTTCCTCCCGAATCGTCCCCAGGACGTCGGGCCGGGGGATGCCCAGGAGCAGGTGGAGGTTGGCGTTGGGGTCCGCGTCGACCGCCAGGAGCGGCCTCACGCCGGCCGCGGCGAGCCCGCGCAGGAGGAGCGCCGCGCAGGTCGTCTTCCCGACCCCCCCTTTCCCCGCGATGGCGATCATCCCGCTCATGCCGCGTCGCCGTATCGCGCCCGCAGGATCCCGGAGAGCCCGGCGGTGAGTCCCATGGCGGTCTCCGCCTCCCGGGGGGAGAGCGTCCCCAGCCCGCAGGCGGGGGTTATGAAGGAGGCCCGGACGACCGCGTCCCGGGCGATCCCGCGCCGCTCGAACGCGGCGAGGATCCCTTCCATCCGGGCGGCGAGCGATTCGGCCGTCTCGGCCGCGATCCGGTCCGGCGCCGTGGGGACGATGCCGAAGGCGAGCTTCCCGCCGCGCGACAGGAACTCCGCCAGCGCGTCCGGATAGAGGAGCAGGGAATCGGCGTACTCGTATGCGTCGAAGGAAAGGTAAGCGGCCCGGGAGGACAGGACGAGCCCCCAGTCCGTGTTTGCGCAGCAGTGGACCCCGCACAGGACGCCGCTCAGCCCGTCGAAGATCTCGTTCAGGCAGGCCACCACTTCGTCCCGGGAGAGCGACAGGACCGCCGACCCGACGGAGGCGAGGTACGGCTCGTCGACCACGAGGATGACGTTGGGGGAGAGACGCGACAACTGCGCCGCCTGCCACTGGGCGACCCGCAGGAGGTGCTTGACGAGCACGTCGCGCCCCACCGGGTCGTAGAACAGCGGCTTCTTCTCCCGGTCGGTGACCATGAGTCCGAAGGAGACCGGCCCCGTGACTTGACCCTTGACGGCCGCGAACGGCCCCCGCGCGAGCGCGAGGAGGCGGTACAGCCCCGCGGCCCGGTCCGGCGGGATGGCGAAGGAGAGCGGGTCCGCCCCGAGGAACCGTTCGTAGAAGCCTTCCGCCTCGGCAAGCAGAAGGTCGCCCCCGGGGACGAAGATCCGGTCCCCCGAAAGCTCGGCGGCGGGGAGCCCGGCGGCGTACTGGACGTACATGTTCTCGAGGAACGATCTCCGGGGGAGCTGCGGCCAATGAGGGACCTCGGAGAACGTCGAGAGGACGAGGCGCGCCGCGGCGTCCGGGTCCGGGTGCGGCAGGCTGCCGACGCCGGTGGGGGAGAAGGGGCCGGGACGATTCACCGGCGCCTCGTTCCGGGGGAAAGGGCCGTGCGGTACCGCTCCTCCTCCGTGTGGGGGATGAAGAGGGCGCGCTGGTACGCCTCCATGAAGCCGGGGTCCGTCGAAAGATCGTGGTACGACGTGGCGGCGCACAGCGAGAGCGCCTCCTTCCAGCGCCGCCGGCTCCTGAGAACCCCGATCGCCCCGGCGAGCGAGGCGTTCCCGAGGGGGGCGAACCGGTCGAGCGGAAAGGGCGGGAAGACCCCGAGCGTCATGGCGGAGCGCAGGTCGAGGAAGTTTCCGAACCCGCCGGCGATGTAGATCCGCGCGACCGACTCGCGCGGAAGGCCGACCGCCGCCAGGAGCGCCTCGGCGGCCGCGCAGAGGGCGGCCTTGGTGCGGAGCACGCTTTTGACGTCCGGTGCGGCGAAGAGGAGGGGTGCGCCGGTCGCCGAGCGGCCGGCGTCCGCCACGACGAACGCGGTCCCGCGCTCCGTCTCCCGGAAGGGGGCGCCGGCCTTGGGGACGAACCGCCCCGCGCGATCGAGCAGCCCCGCGCGGAACAGCTCCGCGCAGAGATCGAGGATCCCGGAGCCGCAGACCCCCTTCGGCCTGCCGCCGCCGATGACGGTCCAGGAGACGCGGAATGCGTCCCGGTCGATCCGGACCGAGTCGATGGCGCCCGCCTGGGCCCGCATCCCGCAGGCGACCTCGCCCCCCTCGAACGCGGGGCCGGCCGAGGAGGAGCAGGCGACCCGCCAGTCGCGGTTCCCCAGCGCCACCTCTCCGTTGGTGCCGACGTCGAACAGCAGGGAGACCGATTCGTCGCGATGCATCCCGGAGGCGACGAGCCCGGAAACGATGTCGCCGCCGACGAAGCCGCCGACGGCCGGAAAGATCCGCCAGGGGGCCGACGGCGCGGTGGCGAAGCCCAGTTCCCGCCCCGTCCGGGGCGGGAACTCCCGCACGGCGGGCCGGTGGGGAGGGCGCCGGATCGGGGACGGGGAGAGGCCGCAGAGCAGGTGCGAGATCACCGTGTTCCCGGCGGCGGTTACGTCCACGATCTCGCCGGCCCGGCCTGCGGCGCGCAACAGGTCCGCGATCACCGACTCGATCCCCTCGACGAGGAGCCGGCGGAGCAGGTCGAAACCGCCCGGCGTTTCCTCCCCGAAGACGATCCGGGAGATGAGGTCCTCCCCGCACGCCATCTGGGGGTTGTCGCCGGAGGCGCGGGCGAGGATCGCGCCGAACCGCATGTCGAGGAGCGCCCCCGCGATGGTACTCGTCCCGAGGTCGAGCGCGAGCCCCAGGGGGTTCCCGGCCGCCGGCGCGGGGTAGAGCGGGACGAACGGCTCCTCGTCCAGGAGATCCTTCCCGTCGATCCACGCCTCGAGCCGGGCCGGCCGGCTCTCGGGGAGGACGGTGACCGCCGTCTCCCGGCTCCGCGGAATGCAGCGGCAGGCGAGCCGGATCCCCGCGTCCCGGTCCTCCCGGGACAGGATGCCGGGATCGTCTCCTCCCGAGGCGGGCCCTTCCACGCGGACCCGGCACTTCCCGCATCGCCCTTCGCCTCCGCAGGGGGCCGAAAGCGGCACGCTCCCCCGGCGGGCGTGGGCGAGGACCGTCGCTCCGGGGATGAGGGGGACGAGCGTCCCGCCGGGGAAGAACCGGATCGCACCCCGGCCGCGGTCATCCATGGGCGGGCGCGAATGCCGCGGGGGGGAGCCGGCGGAGGTAGGACGGGAGGGCGGACGACTCCTGGGGGCCGACGAGCACCTTCCACCCGGAAAGCTCCTCGGTCTTGCCCGACAACCGCGCCACCATCCCGGGGATGATGAGCGTCCGGTGGGCGACCTTCTCCCCGATCCCGCACCCGGCGAGCATCTTCGCGATGCTCTCCGCCGTGAGCTTTCCGGCCGCCCAGGCGGTGAGGACCGACATCCCGTCGCAGTCGGCGACGAGGAGATGCGCCGGGACCTTCGCCGCCTCGACGTCTCCGCGCACGGTGAAGAAGGTGAGCGAGAAGTTCGTCGTGACGAGGACGGGCGAGGAGGCGTCCGGCTTCCCGATCGGGTAGGGGCCCGGCTCGACCTGGACCGGCCGCTGCGGGTCCGTGAAGATGTTCTGGCGGAGCGTGAGGAGCGGCAGGAGCTCGGCCGGATCCGCGGCGTCGAGCACGAGCAGCGATCCGTACTTCGCGATCAGGAGGCAGGCGGCCGCGAAGGGAAACGGAAAGATCCCCCCGAGGTCGAAGGCGGTCGGGCAGGCGATCTCCCGCGCCCGGTGGACGATCGCCAGGCGGCGGACCGCCGTTGCGGCGAAGACCGCCTCGGCGACTGTCGCGGCGCACGGGTTCCCGATGAGATCCTTCGCCCCGGCGGCGCGCGCCGCCGAAAGCGCCTGCGCGAGCCCGTCGAGACCCGTCCCGCTCGCGACGAGCGGCAGCCCCGCGGCCGCCGCGATCCGCGCGCCCTCCTCGATCTCGTGCGGCGGGGGCCACAGGACCGGGCGGGTCAGGCCGACCTCCTCGACGGCCGCCGCAAGGGCGCCGGAGGAGGCGATCAGGACGAGGGGGAGCCCCGACTCCGCCTGCGCGGCGCGGGCCGCCCGGGCGAAGCGGGCCGGATCGCCGGAGTCGCACCGGACGGCCGACATGTCGGCCGCAACCATCCGCCCGACCCGCTCGAACGCGAGTCCCCGGATCGCCCGGGCCCGCCCGAGGAGCGCCGCCCCCTCGATGGCGTCGGAGATCGAGACCGCCAGCGCCGTCGGGTGGTGGAAGGTTTTTTCGTGTCGATAGAGGACCACCTCGTCTCCCATCGTGACGGTGTGCTCCCGCATTCCCGCGACGACGCGGGGGAGCGGGGGCGCGGCAGCCGCGCCGAGCACGTCCTTCGCCTCCGCCGAGGCGGGGGGGCACTTGTCGATCCCGGCCTTGCCGGCGGCCATCTGCATCGCGAAGGCGAGGCAGGTCGGAAAGCCGCACTCCTTGCAGTTGGTCTTCGGGAGGAGCTTGTAGATCTCCAGGGCGGTCAGCGCCATGCGACCTCCCGGAAGGCGAGGACGTTGGCGGGGTGGCGGCAGACCAGCAGGTCCGCCCCCGCGGCGAGGCAGGCCCACCCCGTGGTTTCTTCCCACCGGCGCCCCCGGACGGCGGGGTCGCCCCATGCGGCCTCCGAGGAATCGGCCGTCTCCCGGGCCTTCCAGGCGTCGCCCAGGAGGCACAGGACCGGGCGTGCGAGCATCCCGTCCCCGGCCAGGCCGGCCAGCCGGATCCGCTCGACGGTCGAGTAGGTGTACTCGAGCCCGTACCCGAGTCCGCCCGTCAGCGGGTCGATGAGGATCCGCTCCGGCGGGACGCCGATGTCGGAGAGGAGGAGATTGACCTGCTTGGCCATGTTGACGTCGATCGGCGACCAGGAGACGACGCCGTGGCCGTACGCCAGCGCGGCGCCGCCGACGAGGCGGCAGTTCTTCTCGTCGGCGTACGAGAGGAAAACCGGGCGGGGCGCCGCCTCGGCGACGGCAGGGAAGAGCCGCGCATCGACCGACTCGTCTCCGCATCCCCCGACGATCGCAGGCAGAGGAACGGAACAGAGGATCTCCCGGACGAGCGCGGCGGCTTCTTCCACGGGCCGCTCCCCCGCGTCCGGGTGGCAGATCGCCAGCGACAGGAAGAGGAACTGGGCTCCCCATTCCCCGGCGGCTTTCTTCGCGCAGGCGACGGGGTCTGACAGGATCGTGCCGTACGCGGCGAGGGCCGGCGGAAGTTCCCCCGCGCAGGTCGCGATCTCCATCCCGACGGCATGCCGGCCCGGGTGCTCCCCCTCGAGGAAGAGCGGGAGCCCGTTCTGCCCCCCCACGGTCACGGGGATGCCGCCCGGGCCGGCCGGGAGGGTCACCGTCACGATCCGGCCGGGGAACGCGGGGGGCGGAACCGAGGCTGTCACAGCAGCGGCTCCATCGCGAGCGCCGGGTGCTTCGTCTTCTCGAGGTGGGCGACGAGATCCGCGGGCGTCGTGGCCACCGTCTCGTCGGCGATCCTTTCGACGAGGTCGGGCATCCCGATCTCCGCCGCGCGCCGCCGGAGGCCCTCTCCCAACTGCTCCTTCATCTCCTTCGTCATCCAGACGAGGCGGGGGAGCCCCCCTTCCGCGGCGAGGAACCTGCGGCTCAGGAGGTATTGCTTCCCGACCCCCATGAAGCCGGGCGTCTGAACGCCGCCGCCGACCGAGCCGGCGAGCGACGAGAAGCCCATCCCGCACGGCGTCTCGCTCCCGGTGAACTCCCGGTTGACGGCCATGAACCCGTTGGCCTCCGGGACCAGCGCGAGGACGCACTCGAAGCAGCCGCAGGAGGTCATCGGGCGGTCCATGATGGAGTAGATGTTGACCCCCGGGACCGTGTTCCGGGAGAACTCCCGCACGAAGGCGTCGACGCCGTCCCATGCCCCCTTCACGGCGTCGCGCTGCGCCCCCTTGGCGACCGGCTGGTTCGGGCCCGTCGGCGTGATCTCGTACCCCGCCTTCCCGTCGAGCCAGTTGATGGCACCGCACAGCCCCAGCCGTTCCGGCGTGACGATGCAGACGTGGTTGGGGGCGAACGACTGGCACAGCGTGCACGAGTAGAACTCGGCAACGGCATCGTCGGTGAGCGTCCGCATCCGGGCGTCCCGCTCCGCGTAGATCTCCCGCGCCCGCGCCGCTCCTTTCCCGACTTCTTCGGGGACGGTGGTGATCGCGACGGAGACCCGGTCCACGATGTTCTCGAAGTCGGCGTGCATCTTCGCGTAGAGCATCATCCCGAGGTCGGCCAGGCGAAAACCGCCGGCGACCGCCTCGTCGGAGACCCGGATCCAGGTCGCGTCGCGCTGCGCCACGTGCATCGTCCCTTCGCCGTAATTGACGATCCGGTGAATCCGCCGCTCGAGGACCGATTCGAAATCCTTTTCCATCCGGCGCCCCGCGACCGTGACGACGATCCCCAGGGGGAGCGTCCCTCCCTTCGGGATGTCCGGGATGTCGGCGCCGTTCACGACGATCTCGCGGTCCCGCACCTCGTCGAGCGGCGCCGAGACGACCAGTTCGTACGCCGGCGATCTCCCGCCTCCGAACTCGGCGTGCGTGTCTCCCTTCCGGATCCGCTCCCCCTCGTAGGCGGGCCCGAAGGCGATCGGGATCGGGACCTTGACGATCCGGACCTTGATCCCGCGCATCTCCATCCCGGCCCGAACCATTTCCTCTCCGGCGGGGAGGGTGCGCAGCAGCCCCGGGATCTCCGGCAGGGGCTGGTCGGTGACCACCGGGAAGCCGGCCTTCATGGCGCCGGCCGCGACGGCCAGGCCGATGTCGTCCTGCGGCCCCAGGGCGCAGACGAACGCCTTCACGCGGTCGGCGAGGTAATCGGACATCAGGCTCGCCTGCCCGCGTCCGATCCCGCCGAACGTGAGCCCCGCGCGGACCGCGAAGTTGACGGCGTGGATGACCGCCGGCAGGGGGCCGAGCGGAAAGGTCCGGAAATCCTCGCCCTGCTTGACGCCGGCGCCGTCCGTCTGCCCGACGACGTCGCCCGCCAGGAAGACCAACAGGCCGATCTCCTGGAACCGCCGGACCATCGCCGCGGCGACCGCGGCGTCCCGCGCCCGGCCGACGACGACCGCGACCCCCGGCACCGAGCCGTCCACCATGAAGATGCCCAGCTTCCGCAGGATCGAGTCGGGAACGAACCCCACGGCCGGCGGCGGGAAGGGTTTGCCGACCTTGTACGACAGGGCCCCGAGAACTTCGGCGGCGAGGAGCGTCGCCGCGCCGGCGTCGAGCGCGTTCTCCCGCGTCGGAGCCGTGCGGACGAGACTCTCCGCGAGGGAGAGGACCTTTCCGCCGTCCGCCAGCGTCCGGACCGGGAGGTCGGTGAGCCCGAAGACGACGGGAAGCTCGTAGGCCGTGTCGGGGTAGGCGAGCGGGGCCGCTCCCCCCCGCCGTGCGATGTCGTCTTCCAGGGAGGCGCGCGCCAGCGACAAAACGGCCGAGGCGCCGCGGATGCACGACGAAAAGAACGGTTCCGTCATCGGAGGTCTCCTTGGGGGCATCGGAGCAGCGTAACGACCGATCTCGAAAATTGTACGGCATCGCCGTTTTCGCCACCAAGACAATTCGGGTCGTCCGTCGCGCCTCGCGGCGCGTGCCGGGGGGAAAAGAAGGGCCGTCCGGGAGCGATTGAATTCGGACTTTATTGTCCGTGTCAGGACAATGATGTCCTTCCCGCATCCCCCGGCCCGGGCGAACCCCGTGGAAAACGGCCGTTTCCCATCGCGGCACGCCGGTTGCTCATCATAGCTTCGTCGGCACCCATCATCTTGGTTTAAGGAGGATCTCTCGATGAACACAGGCGACACGGCCTGGCTGCTCGTCTCGGCGGCGCTCGTCATGGTCATGACGCCGGGGCTCGCCCTCTTCTACGGGGGCATGGTCCGGCGCAAGAACATCCTGGGGACCGTCATGCAGTCGTTCTTCATCATCGCCCTGATCAGCGTGGAATGGGTCCTGGTCGGCTACAGCATGGCCTTCGGCCCGGACCGGGGGGGCATCATCGGGGACCTCTCGTGGCTGGGCTTGCGCGGCGTGGGGCTGGCCCCCTTCAAGGAGTACGCGGCGACCGTCCCGCACCAGGCGTTCATGGTCTACCAGATGATGTTCGCCGTCATCACCCCGGCGCTCATCACCGGCGCCTTCGCGGAACGGTTCAAGTTCTCGACCTTCGTCGTTTTCACGCTCCTGTGGGCGCTGCTCGTCTACAACCCGGTGGCGCACTGGGTCTGGGGGATCGGCGGGTGGCTCCGCAACATGGGGGCGCTCGACTTCGCCGGCGGGACCGTCGTCCACATCACATCGGGGGTCAGCGCCCTGGCGGCGGCGCTCGTCGTCGGGAAGCGCAAGGGATACGGTATGGAGAATATGGCCCCCCACAACCTCCCGATGACCGTCCTCGGGGCGGCGCTCCTGTGGTTCGGCTGGTTCGGGTTCAACGCCGGAAGCGCGCTCGCCGCGGGCAACCTGTCCACGAGCGCCTTCGTGGCGACCCACACGGCCGCCGCCGCCGCGACGCTCTCCTGGGTCTTCGTGGAATGGCTCCACCGCGGGAAGCCGACGGTGCTCGGCGCCGCCTCGGGGTGCGTCACCGGGCTGGTCGCCATCACGCCCGCCGCGGGCTTCGTCCAGCCGTTGGGCGCCCTGGTCATCGGGCTGGCCGCCGGCGCCCTGTGCTACGGCGCCGTCATGATGAAGGGACGGCTGGGCTACGACGACTCCCTCGACGTCGTCGGCGTCCACTGCGTGGGCGGGACGTTCGGCGCCCTGGCGACGGGGCTCTTCGCGACGACGGCGATCAACGCCGCGGGGGCCGACGGGCTGTTCTACGGGAACCCGAAGCTCCTCGCGGTCCAGGCGCTGGCGGCCGCCGTATCGCTCGTCTACTCCTTCGTCGTGACCTTCGTCCTGCTCAAGATCCTCGACAAGGCGATGGGGCTGCGCGTGTCGAGAGAGGACGAGGTCATGGGACTCGACCTCTCCGAGCACGGCGAGGCGGGATACAACTGGTGACTCGAAGACACGCGGCTCCTCCGGCCAGGTGATGGGGCCGACCACACCCACCGGGGAGGAGGGGGCGCCGGGCGACCGGCGCCCCCTCGTTTCGTCGGGAGTTATTGCATCAGGGCGGCGTTCCGGTTCGACAGCTCCATGAACGTCTCGCCGCCGCGCACCGACACGGGGATGTCCCACACGATCTGCCGGTTCCGGTAAAGCATCCGCGCGTACAGGAAATAGAGTCCGTTGGGGAGCTTGATCCCGGCCGACCCGTCGTCCCGCACGGGGACCTTGTCGATCCGCAACCCCTTCAGCGATTCGTCGATGACGCTCGAAGCGTGGAGCTCGTTCTCCTTCCCGATCACCACGTTCATGACCAGGTCGTAGTAGAGCCCTTTGTAGAGCTGCTCGTACCGGTCGACCATGGCGGAGAGGGTGACGATCTCCTCCTTGGGCATCCGCGCCACGAGGTTCCACCCCTTCGGGGAGAACCGGTCCGTGGGGTGGAGCATCAGATAATCGCGCATCGCCCGGGAGGGGTTTCCGACACGCTCGACGGCCCCCTCGTGCGCCCGCTCGGCCGGCGACTTGCCGTCGGGGAACTTAAGCTCCTTCGGGTCGACGTTGAGGAGGAACAGGCGCGCGTTCTTCCCCACGACGAATCCTTCATCGTCCAGGTAGAAGCCGATCTTGAGCGTGAGCGCTCCCTCGCCGGGGGGGCTCGTCTTCGCCGGCGCCGCGGTCATGATCTCGAGGATGTTCGCCTGGCGCATCCAGTTGACCTTGGTGTGGGCGTAGTTCTCGAGGATCCAGGCCGGGACGTAGACCTCGTCCTTGATTCGGATCGCCCTGGCGTCGAGGGGAAGTCCGTCCACGATGATCGGGATGTCGGCTTCCGCGAGCGCCGGGGAGGCGCCGAGCGCCAGCGCGAGCAGGGAAAGGGAGAGGGATCGACGCAGGGGGGACAGGTTTCGCATCGCGGCCTCCGGCGCAGACGGCCTATGGTCTGGAATATTTCAGGGCGAACCGCCGGCGTCCCTTCGCGCGGGTCGCCAGTTCGAGGAACCGGTCGGCGTGGACCTCCTCCATCGATACTTCCATACCATATTTTGCAAGGCGCGTTCGCAGGTTCTCGAAATTTTCCATGAAAAAGTAGGCGGCGGAGTTGTACCCGTAATTGAGCGCCTGGATCCGTTCCGAGAAGTTCATCGAGCCGTAGAGGAACAGGGTGGAGTCCATCGGGGCCGGCTCGAGCAGGAGGATGTCGGCGTCCGGGTGGCGCTGCCGGTGGAGCGTGATCCCCAGCTCGAGCTTGACGCGGGTGTTGATCCGGAACGTTTGTTCCGCCACGCTCGTGAAACCGAGCTCCGTGAGCGAGCTGCAGGAGCCCGAAAGCGTCGGGATGCAGACGACGGTCCGGTCGTTGTAGACCGGGACGGTCGGGTTGACCATGATGACGAGGTTCGCTCCGCGGGACAACGGGATGTCCAGGTGGTCGGCCCGCTCCGCGGCGCCGTCGATGAACCAGGAGTCCCCGATCCGGACCGGCTCGAAAAAGAGCGGGATCGCGGTGGAGGCCTGGATGGCGCGGGAGATGGGCACGTCCGAAGCCCCGTCTCTCCCGAACACGACCCGCTCGCTCCGGTCGAGCTCCGTGGCGACGATGAAAAGCTCCTTCCGCAACGCCCGGAAGTCGTTTGTGAGCCCCTTCCCCGACAGGATCCGCGCGACATACCGCTCGAGGTTGGCGTTCGAAAAGAAACCCGCGGGAAGGTATTGCTGGAGGAGGGCGAGGACGTTGAGGAACGTGACGGGCTGCCGCTCGCGGCGGAGGTACCGGATGACGGGGACGACCCCGCCGAGAAGGCGGATGCCGGCCCTCAGCAAGGCGGGCAGGCGGATCTCGTAGATATCCTCCCGGCGGAAGAGGAGAGGGTGCCCCTCCTGGCCGAGGATGGACCGGCACATCTCCTTGACCGGGATGCCGTTGGCGAGGAACGCCGCGGGGAGGCTCCCGGCGCTGATTCCGACATAGACGTCGAATTCCCCCACGCTTCGGCCCCGGACGATGAAGTCGTCGAGGGCCGAGAGAACCCCCAGTTCGTAGACGCCGCCGGCGATGCCGCCGGCGCCCAGAACGAGCGCGATCCTGTCGTTCACATCGGACAGGATAGGGTTTCGGCCGGCCCCGTGCAAGGACGGAACCCGCCGTGCTATCCTGTGCATCGATCGGAAAAGAAGCACGCGTCCGGAGGATGCCCCCGACGTGACGAGACGGATCCTGGTTCTTTTGGCCCACCCGGACGACGAGACGTTCGGACCGGGCGGGACGATCGCCCGCTACGCGAGCGAGGAGGCGCACGTCTCTCTCGCCACGGCGACGAAAGGGGAGGCGGGGATGGTCGGGGACCCGCCGGTCACCGACCGGGAGCGCCTGGGAGAGGTCCGGGCCGGGGAGCTCCGGTGCGCCGCGGAGATCTTGGGCGTCCGCGAGGTGACCTTCTTCGGGTTCCTCGACGGGCAGCTTGACCGGACGCCGCGGGACGCGATCGTGGCGAAAGCGGTGGCGGAGATCCGCCGGGTCCGCCCTCACGTGGTCATCGGCTTCGGGCCGGAGGGGGTCTCCCGCCACCCGGACCACATCGTGATGGGGCAGGTCGCGCTCGAGGCGTTCGACGCGGCGGCCGACCCCGTGCGCTTCCCGGGGCAGCTCCTGAACGGCGTTCGCCCCTGGGCGGCGCGCAAGCTCTACCGGTTCGAAGTCGCCCAGGAGATCTTCGAGGCGTGGGGGATCCCCCTGCGCGGCGTTCCGGGGAAGACCCTGACCACCTTCATCGACACCTCCGCGTACGTTGCGCGGAAGGTGCAGGCGTTCTCCTGCCACAGGACCCAGGCCAGGGATGCCCGGACGATCCTGTCGCGCGAAGGGTATCTCGAGTTCGCACGGCGCGAGACGTACGTCCTCGCGAAGTGCCGCCCGCCTTCCGTCGCCCTCCCCGAGGACGACCTGTTCGCCGGGATCCCGGAGGAGGAGGACGGGCCCGGGTGAAAGTCGGCATCTTCGGGAGGCCCGGCGGCGGCAAAAGCACCCTCTTCCGCGCCCTGGCGGGCGAGGCGGAAGGGGCGGCCGCCGGGAAGGGGGCGGGGGTCTGCACGATCCAGGTCCCGGACGAACGGGTGGACGCGCTGGCCGGGGTCTTCCGTCCGAAGAAGACGACCCACGTGTCGATCACCTTCGAGGAGATCGACCCGGGCGAGACCGAGTTTCTCCCGCCGCCGACCCAGGCGAAAATCAAATCCTCCGAGGTTCTCGCGCTGGTCCTCCGGGGCTTCTCGGACGACTTCCACCCCGCGCCGCCCGGGGGGCTCGACCCGGTGCGGGAGTTCCGCGGGATCGAGACGGAGCTGGTGCTGGCCGACTACCTGGTCGCCCAGAAGCGGATCGAGCGGATGGCGAAGGAGGCGCAGCGCGGGATCGAGTGGACCGCCCTCCACAAGGCGGTCGCCGTCCTGGAAAAGGAGGCGCCCCTCCGCGCGGTCCCGCTCACGGCGGAGGAGGCCCGGGCGCTCGCCGGTTTCCGGTTCCTGAGCCGGGTCCCCCTCGTCCTCGTCCTGAACGTCAACGAGGACGCGCTCGCCGGCGAGCCGTATCCCGAGGTGCCGGCCCTGGCCCGGGAACAGGGATTCCCCCTCATCCGGCTCTCGGCGCGGATCGAGGAGGAGATCGCCCGCCTGTCGCCGCCCGAGCAGGAGGAGTTCCTCAAGGCGCTGGGGATCGCGCGGGGCGCGCGCGACCGGCTGATCCGGGGCGCGTTCGAGGCGATGAACCATATCTGCTTCCTGACGGTCGGCGAGGACGAGGTGCGTGCCTGGGATATCCCCCGGGGGACCACGGCGGTCTCGGCGGCCGGGAAGATCCACTCGGACCTCGAGAAGGGGTTCATCCGGGCCGAGGTGATTCCCTACGACCTCTTCATGCAGTGCGGCTCGCTGGCAAAGGCCAGGAGCGAAGGGAAGCTCCGGCTCGAGGGGAAGGACTACGTCGTTCGAGACGGTGACATCATGCACGTCCGTTTCCATGTCTGATGGTCCCCCGGGGAATAATCGTTTCCCCCTGAATTTTCCCCCGTCGGCTTCCGAAAAAACCGTTAAGGGCCATGACGGCGTCGACTGATATTCTTGCGGGCACCGCCTTCCGTTCCGCCGAGAACGGCTTGAGGATCCTCGTTGTCGACGACGAGGAGCATGTCCGGGCCATCATCCGGGAGCGGCTGCAGATCGCCGGATTCGCGGTGGACGAGGCGGTCAACGGCCGGGACGCCATGGACCGGGCCGGGCGCGAGCGGTACGCCGTCCTGCTGACGGACATCCGGATGCCGGTGATGGACGGCATCGGGCTTCTCCGGGAGTGGATGCGGCGATATCCCGACACGGCCGCGATCGTCATGTCCGCCTACGCCGAGCTGGACACGGCCGTGGCGGCCCTGAAGATCGGCGCCTGCGACTACATCACCAAGCCGTTCAATTTCGACGTCCTTCTCATCACGATCGAGAGCGCCCTCCGGAAGAAGGCGGTCGAGCGGCAGCTCCAGGACTACCAGGTGAACCTCGAGCGGAAGGTGCAGGAGCAGACGGAGCTCATCAACGCGATGTACGCCCAGTCGATCCAGGCTCTCATCCAGGCGCTCGAGGCGAAGGACCACTACACGCGGGGCCACTCGCAGCGGGTGACCATGTACTCGGTGGCGATTGGGAAGGCGATGGAACTCGCCCCCGAGCGGATCGAGATCCTCCGCCGCGCCGCGGTCCTTCACGACCTCGGCAAGATCGGAATCCCCGAGGCGATCCTCAACAAGCCGGCGCGGCTGTCGCCCCGGGAGTTCGAGGCGGTGACGCGCCACCCGGAGATGGCGGCGGCGATCCTGCAGCACGTCGTCTTCTTCCAGCCGCTGCTCCCGGCGATCCTGCACCACCATGAGCGATACGACGGGATGGGATACCCCGCGCACCTGTCGGGAAACGCGATCCCCCTCGAGTCCCGGATCATGGCGGTCGCGGACACGTTCGACGCGATGACATCGACCCGGGCCTACCGGGAAGCGTTGCCGCTTGCCGAGGCCAACGCCGAAGTAATCCGGTGCGCCGGGAGCCAGTTCGACCCGGAAATCGTTCCCGTTTTCCTGAAGATCCAGGGGCGGATCGAGGTCCCCCGGGACGTCCTCCTCCCCGAAGGGCTCGACACCCGCATCTTCGTCGCGCAGGGCTCTCCCGCTCGCTGAGGACCCCGCGGGGGGGCGACGATTCTTCCCGGCTTCTTTTTCACCCCGGACGTCCGGCCGGCCGGATTACAATAACTTCATCGCCTTTTTTCCGGAGGGGAGGCCGTGGTCCGG
>JAMDCN010000076.1 GCA_023489025.1 Deltaproteobacteria bacterium
CTCTCCTCCGCCGGCCGTTCCGGGCGCCCCACCCGTCGATCACCGCGGCCGGTTTGCTGGGCGGAGGAATCCCGCCACGGCCGGGCGAGATCTCCTTCGCCCACTGCGGTGTGCTTTTTCTCGATGAATTCTCCGAATTCCGCGCCGAGGTCCGGGAGGCGCTCCGGCAGCCGGTCGAATCGGGAGAGATCCGGATCTCGCGATCCGGCCACCGGTACCGGTTCCCGTGCCGGTTCCTGCTGCTGGCGGCGACCAACCCGTGCCCGTGCGGCAACGCGGGGCACCCGCGGAAGGTATGCCGGTGCTCCCCGCCGCTCCTCGACCGGTTCTCGAGAAAGTTTTCGGGGCCCCTCCTCGACCGGATCGACCTCGCGGTCTCCGTGCTTCCGGTCGCGATCGAGGCGTGGTCCGGCGAGGCGCGCGGCGAATCGTCCGCGGCGGTCCGGCGCAGGGTCGACGCCTGCCGGGCGGTTCAGGAAGCGCGGTACGCGGGGCGCGTTTTCCGGACGAACGGGACCGTCCGCCTCGGGACGGCGGAACTGTTGCGGGAGCTCACGCCGGAGGCGGCCGCGTTCCTCACGAGGGCGGCGGAAAAACTCTCCCTGTCGGGAAGGGCGATCGGGAAGGCGTGCCGCGTGGCGCGGACGATCGCCGACCTCGCCGCCGAGCGCCGGGCAGGCATTCCCCACGTCGCCGAAGCCCTCCAGTACCGCTTGTCCGGATTCGGGGCACCGGGGGAAACAACGTAAGAAACGATTCGCCCCCGCAGGAGTGACGCCCCGCCCCACCTCGAGCTTCGCGCTGCCGGGGTACCCCCGCAGTAGGAGAAACGGGGGGCACAGCGGGGGGTTCCACAAAGCGCATGCAATCTTCGATGCCCAACGGGTCCGCTATCCTGGCCACCCTCCCCAAGACAGGCGGCAACAAGACGCAGGCGGCAAAGCTGCCGGGAATCGGCACGCGCACGCTCCACCGCAAGTTGAAGGAGTCCGGGATCGGCAGAACAGCCCATACGAAACATACCCATTGACATCGCACATTCGCCGGGATAGATTTCGAGCAATTTCCCGGGAATACACTTTCTTGAATTGTTTCTCCCCGACCTCTTTCCCGGGCCTTCGGTCGTACGGTACTCGCCGTGAACCTCCCGATGACGAAGGAGGGCGTCGTGGGTTGTGCGTGGCGCGGGTATGGATTTTTTCTTCAGCGGACGATCTTCCTTACATTCCTGTTTGCCGCCGTGGGGTCCAGTTCTCCGGTTCCGGGGGACTACGACGGGGACGGACGGGAAGACGAACTTCGCGGTGTGGCGGCAGAACACTTGGTATAGGTACGTCATGCACTCCTCCGGGGGCAGAGTGTAACCCAGTTCGGGGCGATGAGGGATCTGGTGATCAAGTCCTTTTACTGAGACCGGTAACCTGAGAGGGGAGCACGCACCACCTAAAGACTGTAAGAGGAGAATACCTGATGAAAAGATTGAACAAGATAATTTGCATATTCTTGAGCATGTTAATTTGCGTCCCCGCGTATGCTTTGGAGAAGGTCTATTTCGTCTATACCGATCCGGCGGGAACGCCCTTGGCGGTGACGAATGATAACGGCGCCATCGTTTGGAAAGCGGAGTACAAACCGTTCGGGGAAATTTATCAGGAGTACGCAGCGCCAGGTTTCGAAAACAACCGCATGTTCATTTCGAAAGAAATGGACACGGAAAACGGATTGTACTACTTCGGGGCGAGGCACTTGGAATCCAGGGTCGGGAGGTTCGTCTCCCCGGACATCGTAAGCCCGGTAGATGTTCAGACCAGTAAATTGATTGTGGGTATGCTATCAAATCCTCAGGGGTTTAATAAATATGCGTATGGTTTCAACAATCCTTACAAAAACGCTGACTTGGACGGAAAATGGCCTGAAGAAATTCATAACCGGATCATTATAGAGGCGTTTTCTTCGGGGAGGTATAACCTTGGTGATGCGGCTCGTAGAGCGATGATGGCGGGCAGCGCGTTCGTGGACAAAGACCAAGACCCGAAACATTCGTATATGCATGCGATGCGGAACATTGGTGAACCACCGGCGCATGCTGCAATGGAGATGCAATTTTTCATAAGAGAAAAGATCGGAGAATACAGTTCGCTACTATCCCAAGGGAAGTTCGACGAAGCCTATTTTGCTTTGGGTGAGGCATTGCATCCAATAATGGATTCGACATCACCTTCTCATAGCGGGTTCCAAGAATGGGAAGGTATTGGCGGGGTAGAGGAATTGATCAAAGGGGTGACTCACTGGAGCGGTGAGCAACAGATTTCGCCTTATATGCAGATCACTGTCGATTTGTTAAGAAGCGAATTTGATAGGACGCAGGATTGAAGAAATAGATGCGGACACGGGTATCTATATGAAATCTGTTTACTCGTCGGTTGGCTTGGGTTGCACTTTTTCCTTAGTTGTATTTTGTTGTACAAATAATTTTTTTATTCATGTCCCGTTGTCCCTTTTTGACATAGCGAATGTCCTGAGTATGCCTGGGGGTCTGGTCACTCTAATAGTTGTTTCCATCGTAAAGTCTGATTGGGGTTTAGCCGCTATGCATGGCGGTTCTCCGTATAAATATATATCTTTGGTATTTAACTGTGTTTTTTATAGCATATTATTCTATATCGCGCTGAGATACTTATTTGGAGAAAAAAGTATTTTCCGATCTTTTCGCTCTTGAGGCACGTTAACTATTTTGTACGAATAAAATCTTTTTACAATAGATCAAGGAGACCATTATGGGTCGACCGTTGCGATTCGTGATAATGATCGGGGTGTTCTGTTCCTGGTTGTTTGTCCCTGCCCTCGTATTCGCGCTCGACAACGTCTATGTCGACTCCCTCACCCAAGGAAACGAACTCTCCGCGGGCGGTGCGTTAACCGAGAATGTGGATCCGTATTCCGGGAACTTGAGCCTCGTACACACCGACATCTTCCTTCCCGGAAACAGCGGTCTGGACCTGAAGATCATGAGGGTCTACAACAGCGCAATCTGGGCAAACAGAAACACGACTTATCCACAACTTGTGCCTATGAATGAGCGGAGCCCTTTGGGAATCGGGTGGTCCATGCACATGGGGATCGTATATAACCCTGGTGGAACGGGTAGCGCCAATCATAATTATCCCAATAATCCCGTCGTTGAAATGCCGGACGGATCGAAGCATATCCTGTACAAGAAAGATTCTACCACGTTCATAACGAAAGAATTCTGGCGCTACAAGAGTCTTGGGGGCGGAATCTGGGAACTTACGTTGACGGACGGCACCGTATACACGTATCAGTTCAACGGAACCGCCGGGTACACTACGCTTGACCGTATCCAGGTCGCACAAGTGACGAGGATCATAGATGCGAGCGGACTGGCAAAAATAGATATCACGTATTCAAGTGACATCTATCCCAAGCGAATTATGCAAATAAAGGACAGCCTGAATCGAATTGTTCAATTTAATTACAACAGCGACCTCTTCTACG
This sequence comes from Deltaproteobacteria bacterium, assembly GCA_023489025.1. The sequence goes on from JAMDCN010000076.1 coordinate 3,517, forward strand.
GCCAGTGTTTCTTGTCTTCCATCACCGTAGATAATAGAACATATTCCTATACGCTCACTGATTACAATACCTTCAGTTATCTAGGAAAGCAAAAATTCTTGACCCAAGTTTCTTTGCCGACGGGAAACCCATGGCAATATTCCTACTACGCAGACAATGTTGGCCACACCCAAGACACTCAGCTTCAGATGCTGACCCTCAGATACCCAAATGGTGGGACAATAACATATACATATAATGACGTGTCGTTTCTCACAGGGTTGAATGCGTACAAACCCAGCTTGCGCGTTGTTGCAAGTCGGACTATTGGTGGCCAAGGGATTCCCGTCGGAACGTGGACGTACTCCTATGCATCCGGGGGCGCCGCTGGAGACTTTACCTGGGTACGCCAGTCCCCCGACGCCTACGCTGAAACCTACGTGTACCACGGCTGGGGGAGCGAATGCCCTTCCCAAGCCAACAATATCGATGGCGGACAGTGCAACAACATATGGCGGATAGGCAAACCCAAGAGTGTGGACATTTCTAAATTCGATGGAAGCAAAGTGAAGACCGATACCTACACCTGGAGCGCCAGTTCGCCCATTTCGACAATAGACACGGTTGGAAATGCCAGTTGGGGGACTGGGACGCAAGGGTTTGTTTACGATACAAGCGTGAAGGTTCCGTTGTTGAGGAACAAGACCATCACTCGCAACGGACAGCCGAATACGTATAAAACTGACATCACCTCCTACGATTCGTACGGCAACCCGCTGACGATTACGGAGACAGGCGACAACTTTCGCACGAAGAACCTTACCTACTGGTATAACTCCACGAAAAACATTGTTCGGGGCAAGCCCGCAACGGAACGAGTTACCGGCGGTTTCCCGGGGAATTTCACGACGACCTATACATACGATGTAGGCGGCAATGGAAACCTGACTGCCGTAAAAAAATATGCTCCCAACAGCACTAATATTACCAATTACACATACCATCCGGCCAAAAATAATCTCCAGACAGTCCGAGATGCGAACAATAACCTGACTACCTACGGCTGGAGCTACGGGAGAGTGGCCACCGTCTCGAACCCTGCCTACAGTCCGGCCCCAAAGGTTTCCCGTGTAATCAACCCAGACGGCACCGTAGATAGCGAAACCGACGGCAGGGGAAAAACTACGTACTTCGATTATGACGGTCTTCTCCGGTTGACAGCTGTGACTCCTCCTGCCGTCGCCAATCCGACGGGCTTTGTCTACCAGCAGAATTATTCATACATGAACATGACAAAGACACGGGGTGGTTTTTCCGTGCGATATGATTACGACGGTTTCGGACGCCTTACCAATACGAGCGATAGCGTGGGAAGAATCACTTCGACAGCGTATACGAGTTACGGGACCAAAAACTACATGACCTCCAACACGGGAGACACCGTATATTTCGATTATTTCGGCCGACCCACAAATATTGTACACAGAGATTCCACGCAGGCCAGCTACGGGTATTCGGGAAGCATTGTTACGATCACGGACGAGAATCAGAAGCCCACGGTATTTACATACAATGCCTTCGGCAATCCGGACGAAAAGCTTCTCGTGAATGTCAGAGACGCGAAGAATTACGATACGACCTACAATTACAATATCCTTGGAAGCCTTACGACGATCACTCAAGGTAGCGTCGTGAGAAGATTCAATTACAATCCATCAAACAACTTCCTGGACAACGAGGTTCATCCGGATAAAGGGACGATCAGTTACACGAGGTATCCGCTTGGGAACTTGAAAACGAAGACGGACAGTTTGGGAACGGTCTACTACTTCTACGATGCCGCCAATCGCCTCAGACATACAGATTCTCCTTCGGGAACTCCTCTGGTTTCCTTCGATTACGACGGCGCTGACAACCGCACATCAATGACCACGCCGACTGCGGCTTTTGGATACACCTACGACGATGCAAACCGGCTGACCGAAAAAACCGAGACAATCACGGGTAATTCATACGCCACGAGTTACGTTCCAAACGGCAACGATTACATCACAGACATTTACTATCCCTCGAACAGGCATGTCGTTTATTCCTATAACACCCTGAATCAAGTTACGTCGGTCACTGGATTCGGGGGGGACATCACGAATATCCAGTATTGCACGAATGCGGACGGAATCTGCGTGGGTCTCCCCAAGAGTTATTATGGATCCAACGGGGTCACTACGAACTTCACCTATACTCCCCGGAATTTTACCGACAATATTGCCGCTCTTCCCAATGTACTGAACGTCGGATATGACTACGAAGACCGTGGGAACCTTAAGAACATAACTAATAATATTGACGCATCGAAGAACCAGACGTTCACCTACGACGATCTCAATCGGCTTTGGACATTCAGCGGACCTTACGGGGATGGTTCCTTCGATTACGATCGGAACGGGAACCGCTTGACAAAGACGCTTGCAGGGTTCGCGTCGACAACCTACAACTACAATCCCACAACGAACCGCCTAACATCCACAAGCGGCGGGGATGTATTTTCGTTCGGAGGCTACAACGGAAACGGCGACGTTACCTCGTACAGTGGCCCTTCGGGAAGTTTCTCCCTGCAGTACAATGTTTTCCATAATCTCGCAAGCCTTAATACCCCAGGGGGAGGGCAGCTTGCGGGGTACAATTACGACGGCGACGGGATGCGGGTCACCAAGACGTCGGGCGGCAAGACACTGACCTACCACTACGACCCTGCGGGAAGGGTACTCACGGAGAGCGACGATGTTGGAGGATTCAACGACTACATCTATCTCCACGGAAAACTCGTTGCCCGGGTCGACAATCCATTCACCCCCAACGTGGGTTATTGGGCAAAGACCTACGGGAGGATCTCGACCTACCGAGTCCGCAACATCATCGAACAGACAGCGGACAACGGATATATTACGGGGGGGACGTTCATACTCGACGACAATACTCCGACGGCAAGCCTCGTCAAATTAGACAATTCAGGGACAATTGTATGGCAAAAGATGTATTACAGTGGGTGGATCAGCGGATACTCGTCTACGACGAATATAGTCCGGAAAGCGAATGACGGTGGCTACATCGTGGGAGGAGGGATTGGCGATGTCGGGGGATTCGCTAATTTATTAGTATTGAAGATCAACTCCGACGGGTCAGTAGTATGGCAGAAACAGTATCAGGATATAAATTATAGCATCTATGGTTTGAGCCCTACCTCCGACGGGGGATACATTGTACTGGCGAGAAAAAGCGATGGAACCGTGGCTATTCTGAAGTTGAACGGCGATGGAACCGTGGCTTGGGAAAAGGATTATTCCGACACGAGTGGAGTTTACGGGTATGGTTGTTACACCGTCCAGCAGACAGCGGATTCCGGGTTTGTCATTGCTGGATGGGTGGGTAAGCCAAATATCAACCCCTGGGATAATAGTGACTCAGCGACTTGGGTCATGAAACTCAACCCATCCGGAAATGTTGAGTGGACAAATGCGTACACAGGACTCTACAGTTATGCAGTCCTTCAACAGACGAGCGACGGCGGATATATTTTGGGGGGAGCAATCGAATCAGGCAGCAGTGATGCCATGGCGATGAAGCTCTCGGCGAGCGGATCCATTTCGTGGATAAAGCGGTATGGAGGATCGGGAAGCAACGTGATCAACTGGATTCGCCAGCTAACTGATGGTACGTATATCGCGGCGGGAAACCACGATCCTACTGGGACAAGCAGAGACTTTTGGGTATTGAAACTGAACGACACCGGTGGGATCACATGGCAGAAGTCATATGGAGGCACGAACCCCGATCAAGCATACACGATTCAAGAGACTATAGATGGGGGATACGTTGCCGCGGGAGATACCAGCTCGTTTGGAGACCCGAACTACAATAACCTCTGGATCCTGAAGCTGAATAGCGACGGATCCTGTCCTCCACTCGATTCTAATACCGCAGTGAGCGAGGTTACCGTGAACGGATTCAGTAGCGAAGCGACCACGATCACTGCCTCGCCTGTAACACCGGTCGTAAGCAACACGAATTTGACCGTGGCTGACATCAATGTGGTGGTAACCCAGCAGGCACCATAGAAAGAGGTGCTCAAGTATACGATGCACTCTGAGCACGAGGCGAATCCTCTACAAACACCGACGAATTTATCCGATCACTCAGTCCTCTCGAATTATTGAACAACTTCGCCGGACGATACCTTTATTCGCGTATCGCCTTCTCGTATAACTCGTATAGTATTGATGAATGCTTCATCGTTAGAGAGGGAAGTCCATCCCTTCAACGAATTGAATACGGGCATTATGAGGGACGACGGACTGGATCGAGAAGAGAAAACGCCCCGACTCGGCGTCGTGATCCCGTTGGCGAACGAGGAAGCGACGGTCCACGATCTTCTCCAGCGCGTGCTTGCCCAGTTGGAAGGAAGTGACCGTGTCTTCTGCATCCTCGATGGTACAAGCAGGGATCGGACGATGGAGCTGGTTCGGGATGTGGCATCGGCAGATCCGCGGGTGGAATTGGTCTGGGCCCCTGAAAACCGTTGCGTCGTAGATGCCTATTTCCGTGGATACCGCGAGGCGCTGGCGGCGGGGTGCGAATGGATCCTGGAGATGGATGGCGGGATGAGCCATTGTCCCGAGGAGATCCCGAAGTTCTTGGAAGCCATCGGGAAGGGGATCGACTTCGCCGCGGGGAGCCGCTTCATCCGGGGAGGGAGCTACCGGGGACGGTGGTCGCGATGGCTGCTCAGCCGGGGCGGCACGGTGCTCGCCAATCTGTTGTTGGGCACCCGGATGAAGGATATGACCAGCGGCTTCGAAGCGTTCAGTCGCCGAGCGCTCTCCTTTGTCGTTGCGAATGGCGTCAGGAGCCGTGCCCATTTTTTCCAGACCGAGATCCGGTACATGATGCATGACTGGCCTTGGATTGAGATCCCCATCAGCTATACCAATCCGAACGTGAGCATCGGGAAGGGCCCGATCTTCGAATCGTTCCGTATCCTGTTCCGACTTGCGAGGGAAGCTCGCGGAAGCGGATGGAAGGAGAAGGGCCTGTGAGCAACGAGACACTCTATGCCGTTTTGACCACGATCCGGGAACCTTCTCCCGCCACCCGCCGGATGAAGGAGGCACTGGATCGGACAGGCGGCAGGTTGATCATCATCGGCGACCGGAACGGTCCGGCGTCTTTCCCGTTGGAAGGAACATCCCTTTTTCTCCTTCAGGATCAGGAGCGGCTTCCGTTCCGGCTTGCCCGTCTTCTTCCCTTCGGACATTATGCCCGGAAGAACTTGGGTTACCTGGTCGCGATCCGGGATGGTGCGTCGTGCATCTACGATACCGATGACGACAATTCTCCCTTGGCATCCTGGCGCGCCCGGCCGAAAGCCGTGCCCGTGCGGAAGGCGAAGAGGGCCGCTTGGGTGAATTCCTATCGGTTCTTCACCGACGAGAAGGTATGGCCCCGCGGGTTTCCTCTTCGGCTTGCGCGGGAAGACGACCCTCCAAGCATAGATGGCGATGGAGAAACCTTTATCGTCGATGCGCCCGTTCAGCACGGATTGGCCGATACCTCTCCAGACGTGGACGCCGTATGGCGTCTGCTCCTCGACCGTGCTCTCCACTTCCGTTCGGGTGCAAGCATCATCCTTCCGCCAGGATCTTGGTGCCCCTTCAACAGCCAGTCCACTTGGTGGCGGCCGCCAGCCTGGCCGCTTCTTTACCTGCCGAGCCATTGCTCCTTCAGGATGACCGACATCTGGCGCAGCTTTGTCGCACAGCGCTGCCTGTGGGAACTCGGTATCGGTGTGGTCTTTCATTCTTCCGAAGTCGATCAGGAGCGGAACAGCCATGATTTGATGGAGGACTTCCAGGAGGAGATTCCAGGATACCTCGGAAACGAAAAAATGGTGCGAGTTCTCGACGAAACACGTCTGGCTCCGGGGACGAATGCCATCGGCGATAACCTGCTGCAATGTTACGAACGGTTGACGAAAGCGGGCTTTTTCCGGGAGGGAGAGTTGCATCTCGTCCACGCGTGGCGGGACGACCTCAAGGATCTTTCGAAGTAGGAGTTCCTGCCCCGCTCATCGGGGATTTCTCATTTTCATGCCGGAAATGATTTGGAGATTTTGCAAGGCCGACGTGTCCGCAGGATTTCGCCGGACGACCTCGCGGAAATGAGCCTCCGCCTCGTCGATTCTCCCGAGTTGCAGGAAGGCGTACCCGAGATTGTAGTGGGCTTCGACATCTGCCGGGTTCAACCGCAGTGCGGCTTCGAAAAACGGTATCCCCTCCTGCTGTCGCCCTGTTTTCGCCAACAGGACGCCAAGGTTGTTGTATGCATCCTCTGTCGGCTTGAGTTTGATGGACTCGTAGAAATGCTGCGACGCATCCTCCATCGCCCCCATGGCGGCAAGTGACAATCCGAGCTGGTTGTGCACCCGGGCGTCGTAAGGGGCGAGGGTGAGGGCAGCCTGATATTGCGGGATGGCTTTATGGAATTGACCCGTTTTTGCCAAGGCGAACCCGAGGTTGTAGTATGCTTCCGCAAAGTCCGGTCTTATCCGCAATGTTTCGTTGAGATACTGAATAGCCTCTTCGTACTTCCTGCTCCTGGTCAGAAGAGCACCATAATCACAGAGTGCGTCTGCGTTATCAGCCTTCCGCCGAATGGCCTCCAGAAGATAGGTGCCCGCCGCTTCGTCCCGGCCCAGGTTGGCCGAGGTTGCCCCGAGCCCCCAGTACAACTCGGGCTCCAGGTTAGTCTGCTCTTCACAGAAAGGGCCGGGCATTACGGACAGAAGAAGTGCCAAAGCGCCGGCTACGACGACCGTGGAGATTCTTCGCCAATCCCGATGGTGAAGAGTTTCCACGGCCCGCAGACATCCTTCAGCCCCCAGGATAACCAACGGGGGAACAATGGGGATCCGATACCGGCCGGAGATGAACACCAGAATGATGGATATTGGGTACGTAACGAAGAAAATCGCCATCGGAGCGGGTATTTTTCGCCAAGAGAGAAAGAACCCCACAACGGCCAAAGGGAAAATCATCCCGAACGGAAATCCGAACTTTCCGATCTTCCACACGAGTGCGCTTAGTACAACCGACCATTTCCGAAAGAGATAAATGTCGATGTTCCTCGGGATTTCGCGAGAGCCGGCGAACTCGATGGATTTGTGCGCCAACCCTTTAATGAAAGAAACGGGCTGGGTCAAGACGTAATCTTCGGAAATTTTCAGAAAATACTTCGACCCTTCCCAGGAATCCGCGGCGCCGTATCGATGAGGGCGCTCAACGAGAGCGTTCCATTGCCATCCCGGACGGATGGATAGGGTTTGGCATCGGTTCGGGTTGTTCCCGATGTAGAAATTGATCCCCCCAGAGGACGGAACAATCCCGAAATGGCCGGTCACGTTGAGGTTCAGTGCGGCGACTGGCAGCGCAACGAGGAGGAACCCGGCGGCCAATGGGGATAGATATCGGCAAAGCATCCGTCCCGCTCCATGCTCCCGGCTCCATCCGATGGCCATCCATAGAGCGCACCCAGCAAGGAAAGGGAGGAACGTGGGCCTGGTGAGCGCGGCCAGAGCCCCGCAGAGACCGGTCAAAAGGCAAGTGTTCCATTTGCCCTCTTTTCGGATACCGAGAAAAAGCAGGATGAGTGCTACGGGCCAGAAAGCATCCAACCCGGTGGATAACAGTTCCCCGTCGTAGAAGATGAGGGGACCGTAAAAGACCGTAATACCGGCGGCGATCAACCCGGTTCTGCGGCCAAAAGCCTTGTTCCCCAGAAGATACGTCAGCAGGCAGGTGAAAGAGCCCAGTACCGCCTGTAGGACCTTCGCCCCAACGATCGAGGAATGGGTGACGGAATAGATCCCCGAGAGGAGAAAGGGGTAGAGAAACGGCTGCCAGAAAAAGATCTTGTCGAAGCCTTTCCCGTCGGCCAGATCACGTGCAATTTTATGGTATTCAAAAGCGTCTACGATCGGCAGCCTGAAAGTCGGGTTGCCGGAGCTTTCATACAGATAGAAGAGGCGGATGGCAAGGGCGGAAAGGAAAATCGCCAACCCGATCCACAGATCTCTTTTTCCCGACCTGACGGAAAACGTTCTTGTGCTTGGCTCATGACCCATCATATGTAATTAAATGCTGCTTTCTCAGGAATTTCAAGTTTGACGGTAGTCGCTCGACGGTATTCTGCCTGCCCTCGTGATTCTTCACGAACAAAATGTCGCAGTAAGCATCCCCCGGCAAAGCCGGGGGCTTTCAAAACCGTGGACCGCTCAAAGCGGTATCTTCAAAAGATTCTCCGACCACCTACCGGTGGTCAGCCTTCGCGAAACATTTTCATCTGATCAACACGTTTATCTTCCGACTCCTGGTTTTTGATATTACTCCGGCAATTAAACATCTGAATTACGCGGCATAAGCCACGAGGGTGTGCTCAAAGAATTTCTTGGTCTTGGTCGGGCGATTCTGGAGGGTTCGCATGTGTTTTCTGGCTTTTTCTTAAAGCTGTTTCCCGTTATTCGCCCGCTTGCCAGAATGTACGTGCCCTTTCAGGTCGTTGTTTAGGTATTCGTCCGGGTTGAGTTCCGGCGAATATGACGGAAGAAAGAACACTTCAATTTTGTTCTTATTTCTCTCCAGCCATGTCTTTACGACCTAGCTGTGATGGACTTTAAGATTATCCAGAACAAGAAACACTTTTCGCTCGACATCGTCGGTCAGCCTGCGCATGAATTCAATCAATCGCTGGCCGTTCATGTTCTCTCGGTAAAACATGAATCGGACCTTACCCTGATTGGTTACAGAAGAGATCATGTTCACTCGTTCCCTTTTGGAAGGCTGCCGAAGATAAGGCGTTTTCCCCTTGGGCGAGTATCCTTTTTCGACATTTGCGCCAGTTTGCAGGCCGGTCTCATCGCCCCAATGAATTTCTGCATTCTCCTGTTTTGCACGGGCGGCTATCATCGGATATTGTTTCATACGCCATTGGATCACAGAAGTTTGACACCCTATTTTTGACAAGTCCTTTATTATCGGGGATTTATGTATGATGGGCAGCCGTTTTTTATACTACAACCCGGGTTTTCCGCTCAGATCGACGATGGGAGCGGCGGAACGCCCAGCGTTTCGAGCAACGCCTTCTGCTCCGGCAATGATCGCGACACTGCGTGGGTGGTCTTCCCCCCGACCTCGATCTCGCCGACCTTGATCCCTCTGCAGGGAGCGAATCGCTTTCGGCACCGAAGAGACGTTTTTCATCCTCCGCCGCATCCAGCGTTCGACTTGCAAGGCGAGAGCACGCAGACGAAGATGTGCGCCCGGATCCGGCGCTCCGTCCAGTGAAAGACCGGCCTCAGCAGCAACGTGCTCTTCAAGCACCGCCACCCGCGCTCGATCTCGGCCAACTCCTTGTACCGGTGAATCACTTCCTCGGGGGAAAGCAACGTGTCCGTCGTCTCGACCATCAGCATCCCGTCGATCTTCGATTCCCACAGCAACGCAGACCGATCTTTCGTGACGTGAACGCTCCCATCGATTAGAGCGACGTCGTACAGACCGAGCAGGTTCCGGTCGCACAGGTAATCCCGGATCCGGTCGTACGTCCCTTGCGGAGTCGGCTTGCGCCCCCGCGCTCCGGGGAAGACGAGCTTCTGAAGTTGCTCCTCGATCCATGCGTCGGCCTTTTTAAGCCGCTCGTCCCGCCCGTCCTTGACCTCCCGGGCGATCTTGGGGGAGTAGGCGAGGACGAACCGGAACGACTGCCGCTTCTCTTCGAGGAACTGCTCCTTCGTGCTGTCCCGGTCGAACTTCAAACCCAACGATCCGATCACTTCCTTGGCGTGATGGTTGCGCCGCAAGGGGTGCGCAACGATGAACCCCAGCTGTTCGTCGATCAATCCTTCTAGGTTCAGGTCGGAGAGCATCCCACGGTCCCCGACGAAGACGACGCGGCGAAGAGCGAACCGTCCCTTGAGATCCTTGACCACATCCGTCACGGTCGTCTTGTCCGTGGTGTTGCCCGGGAAGACGTGATGGCACAGCGGGATCCCTTCGGGCGTCATCACCATTCCGATGACTACCTGCCGTTTGTCGAACCGCTTGTCCCGGCTGTAGCCGTACCGCCGGAAGTCGTCTTCGATCAGCGACCGGTCTCCTTCGAAGTATGTCGAGGTGATGTCGTAGAAGACCAGGTCCAGGGGAGTATCTCCGGGAAGGAGTCGCTTTGCGATCAGCGGCTCCGCCTTCTCCTTGCAGTCGATCAGGTGGTCCATCGCCCGAAGCAGTTGATGGTACGACGGCTTCTCCCCATCTCCGTAGTGGACCGAATCGAGCCAATCCAGCAACGCCAGCTTGCTCCCCGGTTCGCAGATACGAGCTTCGCGCCGTTGGAGTACCCCCGCAGTAGGAAAAACGGGGGGCACGAGGAACCTGCGGGGACTGTGTCGTGGATGGTCAGAGCCGGTCGGCGATGTCCCAGAACACTTTTTCGACGTAGTTGCGGAAGCCGTGGATGAAGGCGCAGCGAGGGTGGAACATCGCGAGCGATCCGCAAAAGTAGAGGCCCGGCACGCTCGACTCCCCGACCGGGGAGATGCGGGGGTACCCCTTCTCCCCGACGGCGACCGTGCCGCCCTCGACCGGGATCCAGCGGGGGCGATACCCCGTGGCGCACACGATCCAGTCGAACGACTCCCGCGCCCCGAAGGCGAATTCCGCCGTCCCGTCCGACAGGGAGACGACCGGGTCCGCCTCGCGCAGGGAGAGGATCTTGAAGCGGAACAGCTCCTTCAGGACGCTCTCCGATGACCCGCGGATATGATCCAGCTCCCCCGACTCGCTGAAGTAGCGCAGCGGACCACGGGTGCACATCGTCGTATGCGCGGTCCCGGCGAGCTCGATGCAAAGCTCCGCGGCGGAGTTCGCGCCGCCGATCACGAGCACCCGCTTCCGGTCGTACGCCATGCAGTTGAGGAAGTCGCCCGAGTGCAGCACGCGCCGGTTCCCGGCGATCCCCGGGATCTCCGGATAGCGGGGCACGGAGGCGCTTCCCGTGGCGATCACGAGGAACCGGCAAGGGATCTCGACGCCCCCGCTCACCGCGACGACGAAACCCTCCGGCGTCCGCCGCGCGCCGACGGCCTCGGTCCGCTCGGTGACTTCGACGTGCTCATCGCGCGCGAAGGCATCCACGTAGCACAGGAAATCCTCCCGGGTCGGGAAGGGCCGCCGCACACCGGGGAAGGACCAGATCGGCCGCTCCAGGGTCAGGGAGGTCCAGTCGGTGCCGGGGACCCCCGGGGAGAGAAGGACCATCCCGGGGCGCATGTCGCGCCACGACTGTCCAACCTTCCCCCGCTCGAGGACCTTGTGCCGGATCCCGTGCTCCCGGAAGTGGTGCGCCAGAAGGATTCCGGCCGGCCCCCCACCGACGATGACGACGTCCGCCACGATGCCCGCCTCTCCCACCGACATTCCATCGCGTCCCGATCCGTTGTAGTATATAACTTTCGAAATCCCGTTGTTCCAGGACACGACCGGTTTCCGGGGGCGGTTTCGGAGCGATTTTCGAAGTTGACAGGTGAAACCTCTTTCCCTATAGTAGTTTGTTCTTATCGAACCGCATGGAGGGCAATATCCTATGTACGCAGTTGTCCGCACAGGGGGGAAGCAGCTCCGCGTCTCCCCGGGCGATATCGTCAACGTGGAGAAGCTGTTGGTCGAGCCCGGCGCGGCCGTCGAACTCACGGACGTGCTGATGGTATCGACCGACCAGGGAACCACCGTAGGGACTCCCACCGTACAGGGCGCCGCCGTGGTCTGCACGGCGGTCAGGGACGGCAAGGGGAAGAAGATCACCATCTACAAATACAAGAGGCGGAAGGGCTTCTCGAAGAAGCAGGGCCATCGCCAGCCGTTCACCACGCTTTCCGTGACCGAAATCCGGGTCGGTTGACCCGCGGAGAAGGGGCCAGGACACCATGGCGCATAAAAAAGGCGTCGGCAGTTCGAGAAACGGGCGGGACAGCCAGAGCAAGCGGCTCGGCGTGAAGCGGTTCGGAGGCGAATCCGTCTCCGCCGGGGCCATCATCATCCGGCAGCGAGGGACCGCGATCCACCCGGGAGACAACGTCGGGATCGGGAAGGACCATACCCTGTTCGCCCTGATCGACGGCGTTGTCCAGTTCGCCCGCATGGGAAAAGATCGCAAGAGGGTTTCCGTCCTCTCCGCCTCCTAGCGCCTCCCGTTCATGCACTTCATCGATGAAGCCACGATCACCGTCCGGTCCGGGGACGGTGGTCGTGGCTGCGTCAGTTTTCGCCGCGAAAAGTTCGTTCCCCGCGGCGGCCCCGACGGCGGCAACGGCGGCAACGGCGGGAGCGTCATCATCGAAGTGAGCCCGAGCCTCTCCACCCTGCTCGACTTCCGGTACAGGAACCTGTTCAAGGCGGCGCGCGGCCAGCACGGCATGGGAAAGAACATGCACGGAAAGTGCGCCCCCGACCGGCGGATCGCCGTGCCCCCCGGGACGATCGTCACCGACGCGGACACCGGCGAGATCCTCGCGGACCTCACGCGGGCCGGGGAAACGGTCCTGGTCGCGAAGGGGGGTCGCGGCGGGCGCGGCAATACGGCGTTCACCTCCTCCGTGAACCAGGCCCCCGACCAGGCGGAACCCGGGCGCCCGGGGCGGGAACGGCGCCTGCGGCTCGAGCTCAAGCTGATCGCCGGGATCGGCCTGATCGGCCTCCCGAACGCCGGAAAATCGACGCTCATCTCACGCATCTCCCGGGCGCACCCGAAGATCGCCGACTACCCGTTCACGACCCTTTCCCCCGTCCTCGGGGTGGTCTCCCACCGGGACGAGGAGATCGTCGTAGCGGACCTGCCGGGCCTGATCGAAGGGGCGCACCGCGGGGTGGGGCTGGGGCACCGGTTCCTCCGGCACGCCGAACGGACGGAGGGGCTGATCCACCTGCTCGACGCGTCGCAGGATCCCGGCGAAATCGTCGCGGCCTACCGCACCGTCCGCGACGAAATGGAGAAGTTCGGTCCCGAGCTCGCGGCCCGCCCCACCCTGCTCGCCTTCACCAAGATGGACCTGACGGGAGCCCGGGAAAACGCGGAGCGCGCGCTGACGGAGATCGGGCGCCCGGCGGGGGATGTACACTTCATCTCCGCGGCCACCGGCGAGGGGATCACGCCCCTGCTCGACGGGATGCTGGCCCTGAGAAAGAGGGAGCCGCATGTCGCCTGAGGGGACGGCCGCGAAGCGCGGTAAGGCCGGTTCCCGTCTCCCCGGGATCCGGCGGGTCGTGGTCAAACTGGGGAGCGGCACTGTCACCGACCCCGAAAAGGGGCTTCGGGAACCGACAATACGCGCGCTCGCCGCGCAACTCTCCTCCGCGTGGACGGAGTCGGGCGTTTCCTTCGTCGTGGTCACCTCCGGGGCGATCGCCGCGGGGAGGAAGAAGCTGGGGATGACGGAGCGCCCACGGACGGTGGCGCTCAAGCAGGCGGCGGCCGCCGTGGGGCAGACCTCCCTGATGCGGGCCTACGAGCGGGCGTTCGAGAAGCGCGGGCGCCACGTGGCGCAGCTGCTCCTCACCCACGAGGATTTCGAAAACCGGGAGCGGTATGTAAACGCGCGGAACACGCTTCTCACCCTGCTCTCCCGGGGTATCGTCCCGATCGTCAACGAGAACGACACGGTGGCCACCGAGGAGATCCGCCTGGAGGGAGGCGGGGGCGGGGCGAACGACCACCTGGCGACGCTGGTGACCCAGATGATCGGGGCGGACCTGCTGATACTGCTCACCGACAGCGACGGGCTCTTCACGAAGGATCCCCACCGGCACGCCGACGCCCGCCGCATCCCGGTCGTGCGGGACATCGACGACGAGTCGATCCGGGCCGCCGTCGGCCGGCGCATCTCCGCGGAAGGAACCGGGGGAATGGCGTCGAAGATCCAGGCGGCCAGGGTCCTGTCGGCGTCCGGCGTACCGGTCGTCATCGCCTCGGGGCTCTCCAGGCGGTCGGTCCTCGACGCGCTGGCGGGAAAGGACGCGGGGACGCTCATACTTCCGCGGGCCGCGGGGAAGCTTTCGGGCCGCAAGATGTGGATCGCGTACGCCCGCCGCTCCCAGGGGACCGTTATCGTGGACGACGGCGCGCGGAAGGTGCTCCTGGAGGGGGGGAAGAGCCTCCTTCCCGCGGGAGTGACCGGGGCGCAGGGACGGTTCCGTCCCGGGGACATGGTCTCCATCGCCGACCGCCGGGGGCGCGTCTTCGCGCGGGGGATCGTCCG
>JAMDCN010000105.1 GCA_023489025.1 Deltaproteobacteria bacterium
TTTTTCGGCGGCGGGACGGACTATCCTTCCTGGTTCCGGAAGCACGGCGGGTCCGTGCTGGCCACGACGATCGACAAATATTGCTACATTACATGTCGCTATCTCCCCCCGTTCTTCGAGCACAGTATTCGCGTGGTCTATTCGAAGATCGAAAGTTGCCATCATATCGAAGATATCCAGCATCCCGCGGTTCGAGAGAGCTTGCGATATATGAAACTGGATCGTGGCGTGGAGATCCACCACGACGGCGACCTTCCCGCCCGGAGCGGAATGGGATCGAGTTCGGCGTTTACCGTCGGGCTATTGAACGCTCTCTATGCATTGAAAGGTACCATGCCCTCGAAACAGCAATTGGCCCGTGAGAGCATTCACATCGAGCAGGAAATGATCCGGGAAACGGTCGGTTCCCAGGATCAATCGCTGGCGGCGCACGGTGGCTTCAACCACCTGATCTTCCAGCCGAACGGGGAGATTTCCGTTCGTCCGGTCGTCCTTTCGAGAGAGCGGAGCGACGCGCTGAACGGCTCCCTGATGCTCTTTTATACCGGCATCAAACGCACGTCGTCCAATGTGGCGGACAGTTATGTGCACGAACTGGAGGCAAAGCGTCGGCAGCTCCGGATCATGAAGGACCTGGTCGAGGAGGCCATCTCCATCCTCAACGGAGAGCGGCAGATCTCCGAGTTCGGGGAACTCATGCACGAGGCGTGGCTTGCGAAGAAAAGTCTCAGCGCGTCGATCTCCAACCCGTCCGTCGATGGCCTCTACGAGCGTGCCATTGCCGCCGGCGCTTTGGGGGGCAAGTTGACCGGAGCGGGCGGCGGCGGCTTTCTTCTCCTGTTCGTACCGCCCCCGGCGCAGATCGCCGTTCGAGAAGCGCTTTCCGGTCTCATCCATGTGCCGTTCCGCTTCGAATACTCGGGGAGCCAGATCATATTTTTCGAGCCGGAGGAGGACTTTTCGCGAGTCGAGATGGATAGAAAACAGAACCGAATCGGCGGATTCGTGGAACTAGAAAACGTCGTTCCGGAATAAGACGGGAAGATGCGGCGAATGGACATCGGGAACATCAAGGCCGTTGCATTCGACCTGGACGGAACGATCTGCGTGGGGAATCAGGTCGCACGGGGTGCACTCGAGCTCGTCGGTCAATTGAAGGAATCGGGCATCCAGGTCCTATGTTGCACAAATTCCAGCACGGCATTGTGGAGCGAAATTCTCGGGAAACTTCTGTTGTATGGGTCGAGGATGGAGCCGCGGGGCGCATGAGGCGGAAAAAGGAACTTCATGAGGTTGCCGTCCTTGTTGACCCGGTTCGGGATAACGTGGCGGTCCTCCATCGGCCGGTCCGGAGGGGATTGCGGCTTTTCCTTGGAGATGCCCCCATAGTTGTCAGGCAGTCGATGAACGTCGGAGACCGGATGACGATCGTCGAAATCGGAAGGAAAAGACCTCTGGTCCAGTTCGGAGTTCCATTTGCGACGTCGCACGGTCTCCAAGCCGGCGAGAAGATCACTTCCTCCAACACGAGCGACAAGTTGCCTGTAAAGGGAGGGAGACTCGCACCGGTCCGTCCAGCCAGAAATCACCGGCGGATGCCGGCGAGCCGGACGTTTTCCGGGTTCCCGCGCCAGGACGGAAGCTGTGGGACAAGAAATTACTTCGTCGTGCTGCCGACGTCCATGTGTGCGAGCGAAATCGCATGCCATGTTGCCGAGACGGTCTCGCGGGAGGGGGACCCTGCAGGCTTCGATGGCGTGTTGGCACTCTCCCACACCGAGGGGTGTGGTTGCGCCGGCGGAGAGCAGATCGAGAGGGTCCTCCGGGTAATGAAGAATATCCTTCGGAATCCCAATGTCGGGGGAGCGCTGCTTGTGGACCTCGGATGCGAGCAGACCAATCGGACGGCTGTCGATCGTCATCTGAAATCCGTTCTTGCCGAAGGAAGGCTGGTAAAGCCTCTGGATTGGCTGACGATTCAGGCCGCCGGTGGTTCACGAAAGGCGGTCGATGCGGGGGTTTCCCGGCTGAATCGGATGCTTCCTGAGGTCCGTCGGATGCGGCGGACGCCGTGCCCCGTCGGAAAACTGGTGATCGGGGTGGAATGCGGCGCATCCGACGCTTTCTCCGGGATTACAGCGAATCGCGTCATCGGGAACGCCGTCGACAGGGTCATCAACACCGGAGGATCCGCGGTGCTTTCGGAGATCCCTGAGACGATTGGCGCCGAAGCGCTCCTGTATCCGAGGATGCGGAGCCGGGCAGTCCTGGAGAAGTACCGTGAAGGGGTCCGCTGGTACCGTTCCATGGCCCTCCGCATGGGTGCCGCCATGCGCGACAACCTTGTTCCGGAGAACCGCACCGGGGGGCTCATCAACCCTTCGATCAAGAGTATTGGCGCTGTGATGAAAGGGGGATCTTCGGTCATCCAGGATTTTCTCCAATATGGGGAGAAGGTTCGCCGCCGGGGCCTGAGCATCATGCAGGGACCGGGAAACGACCTGGAATCGGTGACCGGTCTTGCCGCTACGGGAGTAAATCTGATCTGTTTTTCAACGGGGAGAGGGACCGTGACCGGATGCGCGGTCGTTCCCGTCGTTAAAATCTCTTCGACCACACGCTTGTTCGAGCAGCTGCGGGAAGACATCGATTTCGACGGCGGACGCATGCTTGGAGAGCGGAACCAAGCGGAGGCGATAGAGCGATATGGGGGCGAGCTGTTAGAGAAAGTGCTGGCCGTCGCCTCCGGCGAGCGAAGCCGCCCCGAGATCGCGGGGCAGAGACAATTCCAGATCTGGAGCGCGGGCAAACTCTCTCTCTGAGAGCTGCGCCGCAGGAACGACCGGGGGAGGAACATGACGAAAAAGGCCGTCATCATCACCGCACAGGGATTCCAGGACGAGGAATTCGTTTACCCGTATTACCGGTTGCTCGAAGCCGGGTTTGCGGTCGATGTCGCTACGAAAGGGAAGGTGCCTGTTTATGGGAAATTCGGCGTCCCCGCCCGTCCCACGATCGACACGGAGGAACTGAAGGCGGACGGTTACGACTTGGTCCTCCTGCCCGGCGGTTTCGAGGCGCCGGACCGTGTGCGTCTTCTCCCCGAGGTTCTGGAGTTCGTGCGGGAAATGGACTCCCGGAAGAAGCTGGTCGCCGCCATCTGCCACGGCCCCTGGGTGTTGATTTCCGCCGGAATCACGCGGGGAAGAAGTATGACGGCCTATTGGAGTATCGAGGCAGATGTCCGGAATTCGGGAGCGGACTACCGGCACAAGGAGCCTGTTGTCATTGACGAGAACCTGATTACGTCCCCCCATTACAACAACAACGGTGATTTCATGCGGGCGGTGATCGCATGGTTCGACGGCAAATGAAGAGGAGCCATGCGGGGTAACATGCGGTCCGCTACGACAGGCGTTCTCCAGAACATCGCGTCCTCCTTCCCGGCGAACGAATCGCTCGAGATCTATCGCAGGATGTGCATAAGTCGCCATTTCGAACTTGGACTCGTCCGTGCGGTCAAGGAAAAGCGTGTAACGTACCCGGTATATCTCTCTCTTGGCCAGGAAACGGTCGCCGCAGCGCTTTCGATGGTCCTTCGGGATTTCATGATCTTTACCCAGCACCGGTGCCACGCGACCTTTCTCTGTTTCGGAGGGCCTGCCGGGAAACTGCGAGACGAGTTGATGGGATTGCCTACCGGCACGAGCGGGGGGAGGGCGGGCTCGAATTGCATCCAGTGCCACGAGAACGGAGTGACGATGTTCGGTCACCATGGCCTTATCGGAGAAAACGTCCCCCAGGCGGTCGGTGCGGCCCTGGGAAGTGGAAGACCGGTCGTATGTTTCTTCGGTGACGGAGCGGCAGAGGAAGATTACGTGGTCGCGGCCATTGGATTCGCATCCACGCATCGGCTGCCCATTCTCTTCGTTTGCGAAGACAACGATCTTTCGATCCTGACGCCGGTGGAAAAGAGGCGGTCATGGCGATTCGGAGATGTCGCCGCCTCCCTCGGGATGAAAACGGTCGAGATTGCGGACGATCCATGGACCATCGCAGATCGTGCCCGGGAATTGAAGAACGATCTTCCCGCCTTCATGAATATCCACGTCTGTCGCTCGAACTGGCACGTCGGTGCCGGGACCGACGGTGCCCCGGAGTGGGACCGATTCTCGTTCGTGGAATCGGAACTCGGGATGTTGGGTTTGGGGAAAGAAGCCGCGGCCGTGAAGGCGGAAAGCGCCGACGCCATGGAGGCGCTATGGGCGCCGTAACCGTCGCGGATACGATCCGGGAGATCACCCGGGTCCACCTCGAATCGAACAACGGAATGCTGCTGGGACAGTGCGTGAGTGCTGTCGGGTGGGTCAACAACACAGTTCCGGACTGCCGAAACATCGTGGAACTTCCGATGACGGACGTGGCGGGAGCGGGGATCGCGGTCGGCGCGGCTATGGTCGGGAGGCGCCCGATCTTCGTGGTCCGCTTCCAGGACTTTCTCGTCCTGAACGGGAGTGCCCTGATATTCTACGCCGCGAAGTCGAAGGAGCTCCACGGGAGAGGGACGCCCATATTCGTCCGGGCGATCGCGTCCGACGGGATCGGGCCGGTCCACTCCGGCGTTCTCCACAGCATGTTCATGCATTTCCCGGGTTTCCGTGTCTGTTCCCCCATGGCTCCCAAGGAATACGAGGCGATCTGGGCCGATTTCCTCGCCCACGACGACCCGATGATCGTCAGCGAGCACCGGGCGAGCTTCAATAATTCGGAAGAATTGGATGACCTGGTCTCGGAGGATGCCGTTATCACGCTCTATCCCATCTCGGCGACGCGTTTCGAGGCGGTAAAGGCGGCCGAAATGCTCGCGGCGGAAGGGATCCGATGCAACGTCGTTCACATTCTATGGCTCAAGCCGCTCGTGATCGACGAACGGATGACCGGGCCCCTTTGCAGAAGCGGGCAAGGTCTCGTCGTCGATGCGGGGCATGAAATCGCCGGAGCTTCCCAAGCGATTGCGTATCAGCTTACCCGGGTTACCGGGATCCCGGTATTGGCCATGGGGCTGTCGGATTCGACGAAATGTCTTTGTCCTCCCTTCCAGAATCGGATACCCGACGCCGAAAGGATCGCCGATGCCGCCAGGATCTTGCTCCGCTCCAAATCCTCCGGGGGAATGGCCGGTGGATAAGTCGACCCGATCCCGCGTCGACGCGAGGCTGACCCGGCTGTTCCCGAAAGGGTGCGTCCGCGTTCTGCTTATCAATCCTCCCGTGATCCCGGAAGAGGAATTCGATCCGTCGGTCGCCCGCCTCAAGCGATACCCCGTATTCCCTCCCTACGGCCTCGGGATCATCAACCGGGAGCTGAAGAAGCGCGGTTATGCGACATCGCTGGTCGACCTGAACCATGCCGTCTTCGCCAACGGCTGCGAATACTCCGCCTGGAAAGAGACCCTCCGGCAGCGGGTCGAGCGGTTCGCCCCGCAGGTCTGCGCCATCTCCTGCATGTACAGCATGACCCACCCCTCTCTCAAGGCGGTTGCCGCCGCATGCAAGGAAGTGAACGGGGCAGTGCCGGTCGTCGCCGGTGGCGTGCACCCGACAGCGTCTCCAGAGGTGGTCCTCAAGGATTGCCGCGAAATCGATTTCGTAATGCTGGTCGAGGGAGAGAACACGTTCGCAGACCTTCTCGATCGCGTGAACGGAAGGAGATCCCCCGGTGTTCTCCGCCAGGTCGCGACGCTCGTCGGGGACGAATACGTCGTCCTGGACGACCGGCGGGTCGAGACCGAAATCGACGAGCCCCCGGATTTCGAAGACCTCCCCATCGGCGACTACCACGCGCTCGGCAAGATAGGCGCATACCACAATATCCTCCCTGACGATGCCAACGTCTCGACGATGTTGTCGAACCGCGGTTGCCGCGGCAGTTGCGTCTTCTGCAGCGTCAAGGCTTTTTATGGCGGCAGCCGGGTCAGGATGCGGAGCGTCCCGGCCGTTGTGGACGAAATGGCCCGGCTCAAGGATCGGCACGGGATCACCCATTTCATGTGGCTGGACGACGATCTCCTCTTCGACGAGAAGCGAGCCCTCCGCCTGTTCCGGGAGATCTCGGAGCGTCGGCTCGGCATCACCTGGGACGCCTCCAACGGCGTGGTGGCGAGCAGCATCACCCCGGCGATCGTCGAGGCCGCGCTGGACTCCGGCTGCATCGGCCTCACGATCGGGATCGAGTCGGGCAACCCGGAGATCCTTCGGTCGATCCGCAAGCCGAGCGGCATCCATCATTACCGCCTCGCGGCCGAAGTGCTCCGCTCCCATCCCGGGATCTTCACCAAGGGATTCCTGATGCTCGGTTTCCGGGACGAGACGGTGGGCCGGATCCGCGACACGATCGACCTGGCCCGGGAGCTTGCCTTGGACTGGTACCCGATCCAGATCCTGACGCCTATCCCCGCCACCGGCGTCCGGCGGCAGCTCGAAGAAGAAGGCCTCATGGCCCCGGAGGGCATCAACTCCCGGTTCTTCCTCGGCACGACGGGGGGTCAGCGGCGCAGGGAAGTCGACGAGAAGGTGCTGGCCAGGGAATTCACCGATCCGTTCTTGGGGGACCCCGGGCGGATACCGACGCCGGAAGAGCTGAAGGATCTCTGGTTCGTCATGGACTACCGGGTGAATTACGAAAAAATCCTGTCCGAAGAGCGGCCGGTGAAGCTCGCCATGCTGCGCAGGATGCTGAGGGATATCTGCGAACGGGTTCCGGAGAATCCGCTGGCCACCCTATTCCTCGGAATCGTGGAGGAGAAGCTTGGAAATGCCGAAGCGGCACGGGAAGAGAAACAGCGGGCCGCGGGATACCTCTGCGCTTCCGACTTCTGGCGGCGGCGGTTCGTGATCCTGAACCTCCACCGGCTCATGTGGCGCCATGAAAACGGATAGCGGGCAATCGACCATGTCCGACTACGAAGGGATGATCGTCAGGAAGCCATGGGGATATGAGTACCTCATGTACCAGAACGACAAGATCGGGCTCTGGTATCTCCATATCCAGGAGGGGGCTCAGACCTCCCTTCACTGCCACCCGGGCAAGAAGACGGGGTATATCCTCCTCTTCGGCGAGGCGCAGGTTTCGTTTTTGAACGATTCGACGACACTTCGGGCCGTGAGCAAACTTATGCTCCGTGAGGGATTATTCCACTCGACGAAGGCGATCTCGGCCGGCGGTGTTCATGTATTGGAGGTGGAAAGCCCTCCGGACAAGAATAACCTGGTGCGCCTCGACGACCACTATGGGCGGAAGAAGCAGCCTTACGAAGGGAGCGAGGCCATCGTCCCCATGACCGCTGACTGCGTAACCCTTGCGTCTCCCGCACCCGGTGCGCCGATCGTTTACACGATTCAGGGCGTCTCGCTCTTCGTCGAGTCGTTCGACGACCTTGCTCCGCTGAAGTTGCGTCCCCCCGGCGAAATCATCCTGGTCATGGATGGTGGGTTGGTGAGCAGGACGGACGAATATATTCTGGCTCCAGGGGACGTCGTCAGCATCGCCACCATCAACCGGCTCTCCGATACGTTCTCATCTCCCCGGGGAATCGCACTAATGACGGTCCGGCCCGGCAATGGGGCTCCCGTTGCATCGGCGGTGGGGACATGAAGCGAAAGGGAGCGATCGATCTCCTGCTCGTCACCCCCGGTGGGAGGATGACCGTTTATCAGGCGCTCGGGTCCACGCTTTGCGCGATCGAACCTCCTGTGTGGGCCGGCCTCATCGCCACTTACGTTCGCAGACACGGGTTCGGCGTCGCGATTCTCGACGCCAACGCGGAGGATCTATCCCCGGAGGAAGTCGCCGACCGGGTGGCGGACGTCGATCCGCTGCTGACAGCGGTCGTCGTGTACGGACACAATCCTTCCGCGTCGACGCAGGTTATGCCGGCGGCAGGCGCCATCTGCAGGGCGATCAAGGTCATGCAACCGGACCGGAACACCCTCCTGCTGGGGGGGCACGTCGCCGCGCTGCCGGTACGGACGCTGCAGGAAGAATCCGCCGATTTCGTCTGCGACGGGGAAGGCCCCGTGACCGTCGTGGAACTTCTCTCGGCCCTGGCGGAATCCGGGCCCGATCTGCGCAGGGTGAGGGGCCTCCGGTACCGGGAAGGGCCCGGCATCCGCACCAACGAACCGGCTCCGCTGGTGGAGAAACTCGACACCGAAATGCCAGGGATCGCCTGGGATCTGCTTCCCATGGAGAGATACAGAGCGCACAACTGGCACTGCTTCGGCGGTTTCCCGAGGCAGCCTTACGCGGCGATCTATACCACGCTGGGATGTCCGCATCACTGCAGTTTTTGCTGCATCCATGCGCCGTTCAAGCGGGGAGAGAGGGTGCTGGGATACAAGGAATCCGTCAACAGCTACCGGCGATGGAACCCGCAGTCCGTGATCGCGACGATTGATCGCCTGGTGAGCGACTACGGAGTCCGCAACATCAAGTTCGCCGACGAGCTCTTTGTCCTTGACCCATCGCACGTCAGCGGGATCTGCGACCTGATCATCGGGCGGGGATATGACCTGAACATCTGGGCCTACGCGCGCGTCGACACGCTTCCTGACGTTCTCCTCGACAAGCTCGCTCGGGCCGGTATTCGCTGGCTTGCCCTAGGGATAGAGTCCGCCAGCCAGCGGGTACGGAGCGATGCCGTCAAGGGGTTTGCACAGGACAACATCCTCCGGGCCGTCGAGGGGATCCGCGCAAGGGGGATCAACATTGGGGCGAACTATATCTTCGGTCTGCCGGAGGACGACAACGAGAGCATGGAGACGACGCTCCGTCTCGCACTCGAACTCAACACCGAATGGGCCAACTTCAACTGCGCCATGGCCTACCCGGGATCCCAGCTCTACTCGACCGCTCTCGAGGGTAAGTGGTCTCTTCCCTTCGACTGGTCGGGCTATTCCCAGTATGCGTCGAACACCGTCCCTTTGCCGACGCGCCACCTGTCCGGAGCGGACGTTCTCCGGTTCCGTGACCAGGCATTCCAAACCTATTTTTCGAACTCCGCTTATCAAGAGAGGATACTGCGCAAATTCGGGGAAGACACGCTGTCCCATGTCCGGGGCCTGGTCCGTCACAAGATCGAACGGGGGATACTGCGATGAAGTTCGATTCCCGGATCTGCGTTGCGGGGGGGGACACCCTGATCGGGGCGGCGATCCTTCGACGGCTGTTGATTCAGGGGTACAAAGAGGCCATCAACCGGCGGGAGCCGGAACCCGATTTGACGGACGGCGCTGAAACGGAAGCGTTCTTCGCCAGGTATGTCCCCGAGTACGTCTTCCTCGCGGCAGGGAAATCGGGGGGGATCCAGGAGAACATGGCCCGACCGGCGGAGCTCATGAGAGATAACCTCCTGGTGACGACCTCCGTCGTTCATGCCGCATGGAAAACCGGCGTCAGGAAGCTGCTCTACCTCGCCAGTTCGTGCAGTTACCCGAGGAACTCCCCTCAGCCGATGGCGGTCGGTTCGCTGATGTCGGGTCCGCTGGAGCCGACCAATGAGCCGTATGCAATGGCCAAGATGGCGGGAGTCTCCCTATGCCGGGCGTACAGGTTGCAATATGGAGCGGATTTCTTTTCGGTGTTCCCGGCCAACGCCTTCGGTCCCGGCGACGATTTCCGCCCCGAGAGCTCCCATGTAATCCCGGCCCTCCTCCGCAAGATGCACGAGGCGAAGATGGCCGGTGCGCCCTTCGTCGATGTTTGGGGATCGGGAAGACCTCGACGGGAGTTCATCTACTCCGACGATCTTGCGGATTCCTGCATCTACTTGATGCAAAAGTACGACCGACCGGGACCGGTCAATGTGGGGGGAGGGACGACCGTCTCCATCGGCGAGTTGGCCGCACTGGTCCAGGAAGTGGTCGGATATCGCGGTGTACTCCGTTTTGATTCGTCGAAGCCGGACGGCATGCCCCTGAAATCGCTCGACTCCGGCGAGCTGGCCGCCATGGGTTGGCAGCCGGCGACCCCCCTTCGGGAAGCGCTGGCGACGACATACGATTGGTTCCTCTCCATGTCGTCCACGGAGGCGGTGTGGGATCGGGAGGATCGAACATCCGAAGGTACGGTTCACAGCGATGGCGAGTAATGTCTGCGGGATACGGAAGATCCCCTTCGGCACGATTACGGTGTCGGAACTCTCGAAGCGTTTGATCGGGGAGATCCTGGACACGCGCCGGATTTCCAGCGGGAAATACGTCCGGGAGCTCGAAAACAAGTTCTCGGCGCTGGTCGGTGCCAGGGAAGCGGTCGCCGTCAGCAGCGGGACGGACGCCGACATCCTGGCCCTGACGGTTCTCCTCGACTTCGGAGGGACACGGGGAGACGAGGTGATCGTGCCGGCACTTTCCTTCGTGGCCACCGGCAACGCCGTCGTTCACGCCGGTTTCCGGCCCGTCTTCGCCGATGTCCGGAGGGACACGCTGAACATCGACCCCGATCAGATCGAATCGCTGATAACCGACAGGACGCGGGCGATCCTGCCGGTCCATTTGATGGGCAAGCCGGCCGACATGGACCGGATCAACGGGATCGCGAAGCGCCATGGGCTGACGGTGATCGAGGATGCGGCCGAGGCGCACGGCGCCATGTACAAGGGGAAGCCGGCAGGCTCTCTGGCCGACCTCGGCGCCTTCAGCTTGTATGTCGCCCACATCATCACCTGTGTCGAGGGCGGAATCGTGACGACGGACCGGGAAGATTACGCCGAGGTCCTCCGGTCCTTGCGCTCGCACGGGCGCTCCTGCAGCTGCAAGAGTTGCACTCTGAACGTCGATTCCGGGTATTGCGCGAAACGGTTCCGGGGGGACGGGGGCGAAGACGTCCGGTTCGTCTTCGACCGCATCGGGTATTCCTGCAAGATGAACGAGATGGAGGCGGCCATCGGCCTGGGGGCGTTCGAGATGTACGACGCCATCCTCGAGAAACGGCGTCGCAACCTTCTGTACGTTCTGGAGCGGTTCGAACGGTTCATCCCCTTCCTGTCGACTATCCGGGAGGAGGCGTGGGAGCGTATCGGACCCCACGCCATCCCCATCGTCGTTGGGGAGGAGGCGTCCTTCACCAGAGCGGAGCTGACACGTTACCTGGAGGAGCACGGGATCGAAACTAGAACCCTTTTCGCCTCCATGCCGACCCAATGCCGCGGATTCGCATATCTCGGTTACCGGCTCGGGGAATTCCCGAACGCGGAGTACCTGGGGGGGCACGGTTTGCACATCGGGGTTCACCAGGATCTTGGACTGGAAGATATGGAGTACGTATTGGCAAACCTTGCCGCGTTTCTGGAAACACATCAGAGATGAGAGCTACCTGGCAGACGTAGGAACAACCGCAAGGGAGATTGCAGATGGACGTCCTATATATAACCCTCGACTTTCCGGACTGGTGCCAGGCCAGGAGTTGGTCCTATACGGCAAACCTGGCTTTCGAAGAGGGTTTCCGGGCCAACAACATCAATTTCATGACGATTCCTGCGCTATCGGGCATGTCAGCCGCTACCGCCACCTCGGTTTCGTTCCTTGGGCGGATCCGCGATTTCTGCTCCGGAAGACGGTTCGACCAAATCTGGGTTGAACTGGTCCATTCCCCTCTGGATGAAAACCTGTTGGAGTTTTTATCCACTCTTGCTCCGGTCCGGCTGGGCCTCCTCGGGGAATCTCTCCAGTACACACCGGATGCCTACGCAAGGGCGCCCCACCTGCGCGAGCGGCACGGCATTGTGGAGAACAGACTGCGATACATGACGCATGCCTTGGCTGGAGACGAACGGGACGTTGAAAACTTGAATCTGCGAAAGACGGTCAAGGCCATGTGGTGGGTCAGCGCAGTCCCGGATCGCTTCATCGACAGGCGGTCTGGTCCACTCACAACGAATCCGGCAACGTTTTCCGGAGCGATCTATGGCGTCAGGTCCGGCTGGCTGGGACATCCTTCCCTTGAGAACCTGTTGGTGCGTCCTGCCCCCTTGGAGGACGCAACGCCTTATCCGGGGCTTTTCGACAAGCTGAATTTCGCCACGTTCAATGCGCTGCAGAGAGGAATGGTCGCGACGGAGGCGGGACTAGAAGATTATCTGGCGCTGCTCCGCCGAATTCGCCAGGAGTGTTTCTCCCTCTGGCTCGACGGCCTCCGTTCAGGGTGCGCGGTCGTAAACCTCCCGAGTTTCCTGCAGGCCTATGCAGGGAGGGTCGTGGAAGGGATGGCGGCGGGAAGGCCGGTCATTACATGGGAGATCCCGGACCGCCCAAGGAATCGAGCGTTATTCAGGGACGGGGAAGAGATCCTTCTGTTTCCGAAGGACGGACCTGACGCCCTTGCGCAGCATATCAAGCGTTTGCGGAAAGATCCGGAACTCGCGGAGAGAATCGTGCGCAATGCACGTCAGAGGATATTGCGTTTTCACACCGTGGAAAAGAGGGTTCGACAGATCCTCGATTGGATCGAAACCGGGCACGAGCCGACCTATCACGATGACGGGGATGGCAAAAGCCCGAGCCGTTACGCCACCGGCGTCGTCTCGACCGGGCCACGAGAAACGGATCTGGCCCGACGACCGGAAGAGGTCGACTCGTTCTTGAAAGAGGAGGCCAATGAAACGGAGCTGAATCTCCTGGAAAAAACGGCCGGGCAGTATCCTGATAACTACGAGATCCATTCCAGGCTGGTGTCGCTTTCGGTCAAGGTGGGAGATCCCGCCAAGGTGGCAAGGTATTTGAGGGAGGCATTGAGGATCCGTCCGGAGGATCCTGATTTATGGCTGGAAGCAATGCGGCTGGCGGTGATGAACAATGACAGCAAAACCGCCGAAACGGCCATGGACAGGGCCATGGATCTCTGCCCTGACCGAAAGGACATCTTCTCGGTATTGCGAAATATTTCCGCAAACGGAAGCAACGGAATCGATCTGATCAAGAACCGGATCCGGGAGAACATTTATTACGAGGACCTGTTTCTGAAAGACCCATCATGGTCTTCTCCGGCTCCAAACAGGGACGAAGAAGCGAGATGGGGAAAAATAGAATTCCATCTGAAAACCATTTCGAATTCCACCTCGGAAAATGGCGGTCCGAAACCCCGGATCCTTGACCTCGGGTGCGGACGGGGATGGCTGACCAATCTCGCCTCCCGATATGGCCACTGCGAAGGGATCGACCCGGTCAGGGAAGTGATAAAATTCGCCCGGCGTCTTTTTCCTCATCTGCGGTTTCACCATGGCACCGCCCGGACGATACTGGAAAGTTCCGAATTCATCCCTTACGACCTGATCTTGTCGTCCGAAGTGATAGAACACGTTCCATTCTCCGAAAAGGAGGAATTCGTAAACGATTTATTCGGGTTATTGAAACCCGAAGGCCACGTGATTCTAACGACACCCAGGGGAGAGGCTTACGACTGTTGGAAGAAAAGGACCAATGCCGAAGACCAGCCTGTCGAAGAGTGGGTGACGGAACCCGAGTTGGGCCGACTGTTCGAGAGTCAGGGGTTCCGGGGAATCGGACGCGACCGCATCTACGTGGATCTCCGGACGCTGGAATACATGACGCTGCCCGGAAGCGATCTCCGCGATGCCCATGATCTTCTCGGTCTATATCAGGTCTGGCTGTTTCAACGCAGCAGACAGGCTTTCGGGAACCGCAAAGAGTACGGGGCGGAGATAAACATGGTGACGCATGGAAAAGCAGACGCCGACCGGCCGGCGGGAGAATCCGCCACTGCATCCTGTTCGGAGACAGCAAGTAATTCTACCGCTGCGCCTCCCGGAGGTCTTACGCGCTCTTTTCCGGCCCAAGTCCATTTCCTCATGAACGACAAGTGCAACGCACGATGCATCATGTGCGGAGGGGACTACTTCCACGCCGATGGACGCCGGCGGATCACGATCGATAAATTCCGGAAGATGGCGGAGAATCTTCGCCTGGAGCGGTTCGGCGAGGTCGTCCTGGCAGGGTGGGGGGACCCCCTCCTCAACCTCGACCTGCTTCCAATCCTCGATCACCTCAAGGAGCGTTATCCTTCGGTGCGCGTTTCCATCACCACGAACGGTATCGCCTTGTCACGACGGATGGCAGAGGCACTCCTCGATCGTGGCGTCTCCTCCGTCAACGTTTCAATGAACGCAGCAACTCCGGAAACGTATCGTCGAATCATGCAGGTGGAGCGATTTGGGCAGGTCGTGACGAACATCGCGTGGCTCTCGGCGGCGAGGCGTGAGCGGGGTCGGGGACCTGTTCTCCAACTCTCGATGGCGATCAACCGGCTCAACATCGAGGAACTGCCCCTCATGGTCGAATTGGCGGGACGCCTCAAACTCGATAGCGTGAACGCCATGTATACCCGTTTCTACCCTGAGGGCATTCGCAATCAAAATGTGGATCGGCCGGAGGAACGGTTGCGTGACGAGGACTCCTTGTATTTTCACCAGGCGCTCTCGGATGCGAAGGTGTCGGAAGCCGCCGCGGTTGCAAGGACTCTGAGGGTCGCGTTCAATCACGAGCCCCTTTTTAGGGACAATGCGCCTGGCAAGGCCTGCGTATGGCCCGAAACGGCAATCATGGTGGGCTTCGATGGCGAAGTCTACCCGTGCGGGGGAGCCGAGGTCCATTTCCGGGAGAAGGTTGAAAAGGGGATTTACCACTTCGGCAACGCGTTGATGGAGTCGATCGACGATTTCTGGAACGGGCCCGCCTATCGGGAACTCCGGCTCTCCTCGCACGGGGATGCCGCAGCTTGCGTCGTCGAGTGCCGCTGCTGCGCCAACACCATGAAACCCGGGGATCGGCGCTCCCACATCATGCAATGGGATGGGGAGGAGAGCGGCCGGGAGACCGCCGCCGGGATAGAAGAGGGTGCGAAGGCAGGTGGGCGCCCCGAGCGTCCGATGGTCTCGGTTATCGTCCCGACCCATAATCGGCCGGAGATGCTCGCTGCGGCGATTCGCAGCATCTTGGACCAGACCTATCCGAACGTCGATATCGTGATCGTGAACGACGCGGGAGAGGGCGTGGAGGATGTCGTCGCGAGCCTGAATCGCGACGGGCGCATCACCTATGTTCGCCATGACCGGAACCGGGGGCTCGCGGCGGCCCGGAATACGGGCATCCGCATCGCGCGGGGGAAGTACATCGCCTACCTCGACGACGATGATCTGTATTATCCCGATCATCTTGAGACACTCGTGACACACCTGGAAATGTGTGGCGGCAAAGTCGCATACACGGACGCCTGCCGCGCAATCCAGAGGATGACGGACCGGGGATATGTCACGATCAACCGGGAAACCCCTGATTCGAGGGATTTCAACCGGGACCAGTTCCTCGTTTCGAACTATGTTCCCGTTCTCTGCTTCATGCACGAAAAGGCGTGCCTGGAAGAAACCGGCCACTTCGACGAGACGTTGACGTCCCACGAGGATTGGGACCTGTGGATCCGGATGTCCCGGAAATTCGACTTCGCCCACATCAAGAAAGTCACTTGCGAGTTTTCCTGGAGGACGGACGGCACGACGATGACCAGCGGCATTCGCTCCGATTACCTCCGTACCATGGAGATTATTTACGATAAGTATCGCCATATAACACAGAGTAATCCCCATCTCCTCGATATGCAGAAGAAGAGCCTCGAAGTGTTGAGGGCCGAGGTTTTTGGGGCGGACAATACCACCGCCGGGGGTGCCGTGGGTGAGAAGGTCCTGGTGGACGCTGCGGGGTACCACGTGGGGCCGATCTCCGCCGGGCACCGGCCCTCGACGCTCGACCCCCCGATTTCCGTGATCATCCCCGTGAAGAACGGGGGTGAAGAAATTCGCGGGCTGCTGGGGAAGATCCGGTCCCAGAAAAAGGTACAGGATGTTGAAATCATCGTGATCGATTCGGGATCGACGGACGGCTCCGTGGCCATCGCCGAGGAATTCGGGTGTCGTGTTATCCGGATTCCGGAGAAGGATTTCAACCACGGCGCGACCCGGAACCTCGGCGCCCGTGAAGCACGTGGGGAATTTCTCGTGTTCACGGTGCAGGATGCCTTGCCGGCAACGGATTACTGGCTGTACGCGATGGTGAGCCCCTTCGTGGCCTGCCCGGAGCTCGCCGCCCTGTCGTCGAAACAGCTCGTTCGGCCGGAGGCGGACCTCTTCAGTCTCTGGATGAACGAGGCAACCTATCCGTCAATCGGATTTGTGGAAGATTCCATCTATGCGCTGTCTCCGTCGTTCGATTTCGCGAACTGGAAGCATTTGGACAGCCGGATCAAGCGACAGATGTCGTTTTTCGACAACGTCTGCTCCTGCGTGCGCAGAAGCGTCTTTGACGAAATCCGGTTCAACCCCCAGATCAACGCGGAGGATATCGATTTCGGTGTCAGACTCCTGGAGAAGAGAAAAAAGATCGGATTCCTGACCACGACGGGAGTCTACCACTGGCACGAACGGGGGCCGGAGCATGTCCTGAATCGTTATTTCGTCGGGACCAAGGCGTCTCTCCACATCCTGAAGAACGAGCTGACATACTTCTTCAACGAACACGGGATCGACTGGCACTCCCTGGCGGCGAATATTCTCGGCCTGCATGACCTGGTGACCGTTGCAATCCCCGAAGCCGGTTCGAGCGGCACCAGGCTCCTGGATGTGGCGACGGCATTCGTGTCGTCCATGAGTCGATGCATGAACGCATCTCCGGTGGAAATATCTGCGGCCCTCTCCGCGAAGACGCAAACCGATGGCGAAGGATTCAAACCCAGGATGCTTGACCTGTTCGGTGACGCCGTTCCTGCTCCGGGCGAGCATGCGGATTACAGGAAGAACTTCCTGATCTCCGGATTCATGGAGAACATCGGCCACCTCGCGGATTTTCTGTCTACCCGGCAATTCTCTTCTGCGGAGAGGGAGAAGGATCTCGTCTCCTGCATCTATAAAACACTTGCGGTGACGGTCGGGGAAGCCCTTGGCAGCTATTACCTCGAGGCCGAGACGCTGGATCGCCTCACGGACGGTCTGAAACGGATGGATCAGGAACTTGCAAAAGGCGTTTGTTACTCCTGACGCGATGGAGCCGATCCGGACCAGGCAGGATAATTATTCTCTCCGGGTGACCGGTACCGACGGTTCCGTGAGGAATCTGCACAGCGGGTACGACCCCGTGGTCGAGGCGGCAGGGATGGTCGACGCGTTCCCCTTCAACGGCACGGGGATTCTCGTTATCCTGGGCCTGGGCTTGGGCTACCACCTGGCCGAATTACGGAGGCGCTATCCCGGCGCCGACATCGTGGTCATCGAGGGGATGCAGGAGATTCGCGATCTCTGCGGGAAGTATGGGAAGAGGGCCGAACTGACGAGTCGTGTTCGGTTCATCGTCGGAGCCGCCCCGGTCGACGCGGTCGCGGAAATATCGAAGATTCACCTGAAAGCGGGTTTTCCTCCCCTTGCCGTTTTCTCCTTTGCTCCCGAAGTGGCCGCATTTCCCGAATATTACGGCCCAATCAAGGAGGCCCTCGAAAGGACGGTATCCTTCCGGCTCCGGGACAGGCTCCGGTATCCCAAGTTCCGGGCCGACCTGCTTACGGTTGCCCTCTTCGACTTCGGCTACTTCCTGACCGAGGAGATTGCGCGGGCGGTTAAGGCCCTTGGGCACTCGGTCGTAAGTGTCCGAGGAAGGAAGGACGAGTCGTGCGGCGATATCCTCGGCCGTGCCATCGAGGCTATCTCCACACACAAACCCGACTTCTTCCTGACCATCAACCATCTCGGGT
>JAMDCN010000094.1:0-2372 GCA_023489025.1 Deltaproteobacteria bacterium
CGCCCGAGGACCCTCCGGGCGTTCGGGCCTCCCTTGACACCGGCGCGAACCCGCCGCTATAATCCACCCTTCCGTCAGGTGGCCCTTTAGCTCAGATGGTAGAGCAGAGGACTGAAAATCCTCGTGTCCCCGGTTCAATTCCGGGAGGGGCCACCATCGAGTCCGTGGGGCCGGGCGACATCGCCCGGCCCCTTTTTATCTCCTGAGGAAGTTCCGGTGGGATCGAACCGGGATCCGGTCGGGATCAGGCGCCGGCGACGATGTTGAAACCCCCGTCGACGTAATGGACTTCGCCGGTCACGCCGGAGCCGAGGTCGGAGAGGAGGTAAAGCGCCGATTTGCCGACCTCCTCCTGGGTCACGGTCCGCCGGAGCGGGGCGCAATCGTCCATTCGCTTGATCTTGTTCTTGAAGTCTCCGACCGCCGACGCCGCAAGGGTGCGGATCGGACCGGCGGAAATGGCGTTGACCCGGATCTTCCGCTCGCCCAGTTCGGCGGCCAGGTAGCGGACCGACGCCTCGAGCGCCGCCTTGGCCACGCCCATGATGTTGTACCCGGGGACCACGCGCTCCGCACCCAGGTAGCTCAGGGTGACGATTCCGCCGCCGTCGATCATCAACGGCGCCGCACATCGGGTCACGGCGATCAGCGAATAGGCGCTGATATCCAGCGCCAGATGGAACCCCGGGCGGCTGGTCCGGCTGAACGGGTTGTTGAGATCCTCGCGGTTGGCGAACGCCACCGAGTGCACGACGAAATCGATCTTCCCCCACGCCTGCCGGAGGGCGTCGAACGTCGAGGCGATCTGCTCGTCGCTGGCGAGGTCGCAGGGAAGGATCAGCGGCGCTTCCAGTCGCCCGGCCAACGGTCGTACGCGCTTCTCCAGCGCCTCGTTCAAGTAGGTGAACGCCGGCGTGGCGCCCGCGGCATGCAACTGACGGGCAATCCCCCATGCGATGCTCATCTCGTTGGCGACACCGAAAATGACGCCGCGCTTCCCGTCCATCAACCCCATGGCGAGAACCTCCTCGTTCGGCCAATATACCCGTTCGGAGATCGTCGGGGAACCGGTGATGAATGAATATCGAACTTTTTCGTCTCTTCTTCCGAAGAGAATTCCGCCGGCACGGCATCTAATGGCCGACGGAGGGAATCGGCATGCTGAAGAACCGGGCCGTGAAAGGGGTGGTCACCTTCTTCCTGTACCTGTCGATCTACACATACATGTGCGTCGGGGGAATCGGCATGGTGCTCGAAATCGCCTCGCCTGCGGTGATCGCGTCGATGCATACATGGCAGTCCGCCGCCGTCGGCGCGGTGTCGGTCGCCTGCATCAACGGGGTGTACGTCTTCGGGAACAAACTGGACCGGATCCATGCGACGGAAGAGCGAACGCGGGAGACGCGGGCTGAACTCCTCGCCGCCTGGCGCCGGTAAGGACCCCGAACGATAGGCGGTGGAAAAGGAGGCGATCTCCGCAACCGCAGACAATAACGGTTGGCGGATTGCGTGGTATTGCGCTTCTGTAATCCCGGCCGAAGGCCGGGGAATTTCATCTCGTCGATTATCAAAGGCTTTTCGTTGTTTTCTTCTGGCCTCTTCCTTGCACTCCCCCGTAGCGGAAAAACGCAGCGGACCTCGGGGAACGAGAGGAAGCGGGATGAAGATCCGGATGGCCGAACGGATTCACCGGAACGGCCTTGCCACCCTTCTTCTTTTCATGGCGCTTTTTGCCGGTGGCGTCTCAACGGCCACGGAAGCCGATCATCGGATTCCGGTGATCCGGTACGGCGCCGGAAGCGAAGCGTCCGTGAAGATTCACCGCGAAGGGGAGAGGAGCACGGCCACCCCCCGCGTCACCGCCACCGGGGATGCGATGGAAAAGATCGCGGACCGGATCGCCGGGAAAGTCGACGTCCTGAAATCAAGGAAGGTGTCCCGCAACATCGTCCCGGTCCCGGAGGGCCTCACGGTGCGCAATGTCAAAGGATTTCTGAAGGCGTTGCGCGCCTCCCGGAAAGAGAAATCCGACGCACCCGTCGTCCTCGCATTCCCCGAGCGACGCCTGGGGATGGCCGATCGACCGCCCCACGGAGCCGACTGAAACCGTTTCCTCAGCGGTACTTTTTCCGCCGGAACAGATCGGTCTTGACCGACACGACGCGATCGAGGAAGAGGACTCCGTCCAGGTGGTCCATCTCGTGCTGGATCGCCACAGCCTCGAACCCGATCGACTCGATGATCTTCCGCTCGCCCTCGCGGCCGATCGCGTCCACGAGCACCCACTGGGCGCGCTGGACGTTCGCCGTGTAGTCGGGGACGCTCATGCACCCCTCGCGGACGATCTGCTTCCCCCCCCGTCCGCGTCATTC
>JAMDCN010000094.1:2382-3484 GCA_023489025.1 Deltaproteobacteria bacterium
TTCCATCGCCAGGATCTCGGGATTCAACAGGATCAGCAACCCGTGGTTCTGCTCCTGGCTCCCGCGCCGGTGCGCGGAAACGTCGACGATCACGATGCGTCGCAGCATCCCGACCTGGGGGGCGGCGATTCCGACACCCCCCGGGGAATTCCGCATCGTCTCGAGCAGGTCGTCGATGAACGAGGACACCTCCGCCGTCACCCCCTCGACGGGGGCGGCCTTCTCCTTCAGGACGGGATCGGGAAAAACACGGATGGGGAGAACGGCCATGGAGTATCCCGACTACAACTCCAGCGATTCGATCGGACGCACGGTGATGGAGATGGAGAGCTCCTTCCGGATCTTGTCGAACTCGCGCTCGAGCTCCTTCATGTCGACCTCCTCGGGGATGTCCACCTCGAGGACCATCATGTAGACGGGGCGGTCCTTGGCGCCCACCACCTGGGTGTTCAGGTCGGTCACGTTCACCTTGAGCCGGGCGAGTTCCCGCGCCCCCGAATAGACGATCCCCGGGCGGTCGGCGCCGTACACCGAGATGATGTGCGGCCTCCCCTCGAACCCCTTCTCCCGGGAGACTTCCTCGTCCTTCAGCGCGTGCAGGGAGACCGTGAGGCCCATGCTCTTCCGCACCGGGTCGAAGGAGGGGTCGATCTCCGCGGCCGAGGTGAATTTCGGGTGCGCGATCACGAGGATCATCGCGAACTGCCCTGAGAGGATCGTGCAGGTGGAGTCCTCGATGTTGCAGCCGAGTTCAAAAAGGACGCGGCTCACCTCCGCGACGATTCCCGGCCGGTCCCTGCCCACCACGCTCAGTGCGAACTGTCCCATCCCCGCGGCCCCCCTTCCGTCGTCAGGATGCAATGTCCGTCATGATACCACGCCCCCCGCGGCGCCGGGCGCCGGGGGGCGCCACTCCCGGTCAGCGGGACAGGATGGAAAAGAGGCTCTCCGCCGAAAGGATACGGATCCGCTTCCCCCGGACGTCGATCAGGCCGTCGTCCTGCAATTTCTTGAGCGTCCGGGAGAAGGTCTCCGGAACGGTCCCCAGCCGGGAGGCGAGCACGTTCTTGCCGATCGGCAATTCGAGCTCCACCCCGTCCTT
>JAMDCN010000145.1 GCA_023489025.1 Deltaproteobacteria bacterium
CACCCGGCGGCGTCGCGGCGTTCCTCGACTTTTCGAATCCGGAGCGTTCCCCCCTCCGGAATCTGCAGTACCTGCTTCTGCGGGGCTGGTGCGGCCTCTGGGGGCTCCTCCTCCACGGGACGCCGGAGATCCACGGGTATATCGCCGAGAGCCTGCGGGAGTTCCCGGACCGGAACCGGTTGCGGGGAATCTTCAGGGAGAACGGGTTCGAGGTGTCGACGGAACGACGCTTTTTTCTCGGGATCACGGGATTGGTCGTCCTGCGCCCGGGATGACGTTTCCGTTCCCCGGAGCGGAACTGCACCTTGAAATACCGGGAGGCCAAAAAACGAGGGAGGAACCATCAAGGCGTGGGAAGGCGGAGAAACTCGAATACAATCACCGACGATACCAGGGACGGCAAAGATCCGTATTTTCGTACGGATTCCGTGGTATTTTTTTACGATGACGAAAGGTCACGGATACGAGGGGGGGGCTGGAGTGCTCGAGGGTTCCCCGCGTACCTACCGCCACAGTCTGGCCCGTCCCTCGGTTTATAGGATCGGTTTTTCCCTTGCGAAATGGGTTCCGCGACCGGTTCTCTATGTTATCGCGGATCTCCTCGCGGACGTCACGCATCGGGCCGGGGCGGAGCCGGTCCGGAATCTGCGGGCGAATCTTCGATTGGCCTTCCCTCACTTTCCCGAACGGGACATCGAGGACATCCTGAAGCGAACTTTCCGGAACTTTGCCCGCTACCTGGTGGATTACGGTCGATTCCACACACTCACCGAAGAAGTACTGGATCGCGTGCTTCCCTCCGTCGAAGGCCTGCACCCTATGGAAGAGTCTCTCCGGAAGGGGCGTGGAGTCATCCTCGTCACTGGGCACATCGGAAACTGGGAACTTGGAGGTGTGTTTTTCGGGCGGAACGGCGTAAAAATCAACGTCGTCACGCTCCCTGAGGGGAGCGACCGGATCGACGCGATCCGCGGAAGATACCGGAAGCGCCACAACATCCGAACGATCGTCCTCGATGGTTCCCCTTTTTCATCGCTTGAGATCGTGGCCGCTCTACGTAGGGGGGAGATGGTGGCCATGCTCGTCGATCGGTGGGGGGGAGGCGATGGGGTGTCGACGAAATTCTTCGGGGTGGACCGCCTCTTTCCGCGCGGCCCGTTTATCCTGAGCCGGGTGACGGGCGCTCCTGTCGTTCCGGCATTTGTCGTCCGCGATGGAAATACGTACAGAGGGGTGGTCGATCCGCCATTTGTCGTCGAGGGGGTCGACGATGAGCCGTACGCCCGGCGCGTGAGCGAGAC
The DNA here is from genome assembly GCA_023489025.1 of Deltaproteobacteria bacterium. The sequence continues at coordinate 1,302 of JAMDCN010000145.1, forward strand.
CCTCGAACGGATGATCCGGAACTTTCCGGACCAATGGTATAATTTCGCCGCTTATTGATGCTTTTCGGCGGAGAGGAGAAGTGATCGAATGGCGCCGTTGGTACGGTCCGCATCGAATATTGCGTTTTGCGTGGCAGAAGAATCACGGACCACGCTCGTGGGGGAGAAAATCCTTCCGGTACGAACCGGTCTTCCCAAGGAGACACGCTCCCTGTGCCCGGATTGTCTCCGCACGATCTCCGCCGAAGTATTCGAAGAAAACAACCGGGTGATGATGCGGAAAAGTTGCCCCGTTCACGGCACGTTCACCGATGTCATCTTCTCGGATGTGCAGGTGTACCTCCGCATGGAACAATGGTATTTCGGAGATGGGGAGGGATTCGCGAACCCCACCGTCGGAAATGGAAAGGAGTGCCCCGACCGTTGCGGCATCTGCGGGATGCACAGCACGCACACATCCCTTGCCAACATCGACTTGACATCCCGCTGCAACCTTTCCTGTTCCGTTTGCTTCGCGGACGCCAACAGGGACCAACGTGACCTTTCCTTTGACCAAGCCGTGGAGATGCTCCGCCGGTTTCGTGGTCAGCGTCCAGCACCGGCGTTTGCCGTACAGTTTACGGGGGGTGAACCGACGCTACACCCACGGTTTATCGAGATCGTCGCCGAAGCGCGAAAAATGGGATTTTCCCACATTCAGGCCGCCACGAACGGCATCCGATTTGCGGATCCTGAATTCGCGAGACGGTCTCGGGATGCCGGGCTTCAGTACCTGTACCTGCAGATGGACGGAACGACCGACGATGTGTTTGTGAAGATCCGTGGGAAATCGTTGCTGAATACCAAACTTCAGGTCATCGAATCGGCGCGAAAGGCCGGCTTGCGTATCATCTTCGTTCCGACGATCGTGAAGGGGGTGAACGATCACCAGATAGGAGATCTCTGCCGCCTGGCCTTCGAGCACCTCGACGTGCTGTCGGGGATCTCATTCCAACCGATGACGTTCACCGGGAGGTACCCCGAATCGGAGCGCGAGAAGCTTCGCTTCACTCTTTCGGACCTTTCCCGGGAATTCAGTCGCCAGACCGGATTCACCCGCCCCCTGGAAGACTGGTTCCCGTTGAACTCCGCCGTACCGCTGGTTCGGTACGCAGGGACGGTGACCGGAAGCGTGCCGGTGAACCACGCGTGCCACCCTCACTGCGGATTGATGGCATTGCTCTTCGTCGACCGGAATCGCGAAGCCGTCCCGATCACGAGGTTCCTCGATCTCCATGGGCTTCTACGGGAGGTCGACCGTTTGTCGGCGTCCACCGCGAAAAGCAGGGTCAAGGCGTTGTCGAAGATCCGTGCGCTCCAGGCTTTTCATCGGTTTTTCCGGGAGAAGGAGGCTCCGGAGGGCTTGACCTTTCTTCGCTTCCTCAAGACCCTCGATGGTTTCGCAGACAAGAAATACAGTTGGAACGGGAAATACGAGGGATACACGTACAAGACCTTCTATGTCCTCGGGATGCATTTCATGGACGCCTACAACTACGACCTGGAGCGGGTGTCGCGCTGCGGTGTCCATTATTCGGCCCCGGACGGAAGGATCTACCCGTTCTGTACCTACAACTCGGGTCCCGTCCATCGCGATCTCGCCGAGAGAGCGATTGGCGCCCGATAGGATCCGCCGACTCCGGAGGATCGGAGCGAAAATCAACGAACGGATCGTTCACGCCGCGATTCTCACCCTCCTTCTCGTTCCCCTGCTGGCCTTTGCCGATGATCCGGTTCCGCCGGGGAAAGTGATGTCAACGGCGGAGAGGACCCGCTGGTTCGAAGAGACCCGGGAGAGGCAAAAGGGGATCAACGGCCTGAGCGCTTCCGTCACGCAAAGAAAGCGTCACCCTCTTCTGAAGGAGGAGGCCGTCAGCAAGGGGAAGTTGTCGTTCCGAAAACCGGGAGCGTTGCGATGGGAAGTGGAGAAGCCCGAGAGCATCGTCGTGGTGGTGAACAGCGGCATGATCACCACCTACTATCCGCTGAGGCGAAAGGCCGAGCGAAGAGATGCCCGGGACAATATCGCTTCGCGCGCCGCGATGGATTTTCTCGCATCAGGGATCTTCCTCTCCCTTCCCGATCTGGAACGACGGTTCCTCGTCGACCTCTTCAGGGGGGACGGCCAGGTGATTCTCCGGTTGATCCCTCGCTCGAAGATGCTCTCTCGTTCGATCGCATCGATCCGGATCGTGCAGGATGCGCCAGGTGGATTGCCGCAACGAATCGTGGTGCAGGGGACCAAGGGGGATCTGACCGAGACGACATTCTCCGGGGTGGCCATCAATCCTGCGTTCCCGCCGGACACGTTCACGTTAAGGCTTGGACCGGAGGTCCGTGTGACGGAAACGGGCCACTCCGGAAGGGATCGGATCGATGGGCCTTAAGGTCGGAGCCATCGGGGGGATTCGACTGCCGGTTGAGCGGCTTCACGTGGAATTGACCAACCGGTGCAATTTTTCGTGCGAGTTCTGCCCCGACGGCAGTATGCAACGTGCACGCGGTTCCATGGATTTTGCGCTCCTCGAGGATGTTCTATCCCAAGCGGAAGGCGTGGCGCGCCAGGCCCACTTCCACTTGATGGGCGAGCCGATGCTGTACCCTCGCCTTCCGGCGGCAGTGCGGCTCGCCCGGCGGCACGGGTTGGAGCCTTGGGTTACGACGAACGGCAGTCTTCTTTCGGAGGAGGCTGCCCGGGAACTGGATGAGGCGGGGTTGGCCCACTTGACCGTATCCCTTCAGACTCCGGATGCGGATCGGTTCGGGTTGCGCGGGTGCCGGACCCTGTCGTTCGACGAGTACAAGGGGAAGATCGTCGGCGCGGTCCGACCCTTCCTCACGGGCCACCGGGGGATGAATGTCACCGTCGTCTTCCTCACCAATCCCCTGCAGCGGTTTCTCGCTCCCGATCCGCCGAGGTCGAATCTCCCGGAGTCGGCCAGGGAACTTCGGGGGCACCTCGAACGATGGGCGAGAGAGATTGTCCGTGAAACTTCGGCCGAATGCGAACTACCTCGAATCCTCGCCGGGACGAGGAAAGCCGGGGTGCTCAAGGAGAACGTCATCCCCCTCACGGAGAAGGTTCGGTTTCGCGTGCGGGTTCTCGGGAACTGGGCGGAGCATTTCGGGCTACCGGTCGTTCCGGCGCGGATCGGATATTGCCCTGGTCTCGCCGAAAATTTCGGCATTCTCTGGAATGGGGACTGGGTGATCTGCTGCACGGACTATGACGGGAAGACTTCGCCGGCGAACATTTCGGGAACGTCCGTGACGGAGTTTCTCTCTCTCCCGGGTATCCAGCGAATCGCGCTGGAGTTCCGTCGTTTCCGGGTCGTCCACCCGTACTGTCGGGTGTGTCTCGGGGAGCGTGGCGTGCTGGGCTCGGCGTGTCGCCAGGTCGGGTCGATCCTCTACTTCAAGTTGTACCGGAAACTCCTGGCACGGGACCCCACGAACCGGGAGGCGGTGTGAAGAAACTGCTGCTGATCTCACCGCTGACATCCAGGAGCCTTCTGGGCGCCGACTTCTATTTCCGGATGCCGACGCTGGGGTTGCTGAAGGTTGCGGCGGCTACGCCGGGAGAGTGGTCCGTCCGGATCGTGGACGAGAAAGTCGAGCACCTCGACCTCGACCAGCACGTGGATCTCGTCGGGATCTCCGCTATGACTCCCGCGGCCAACAGAGCGTACGAGATTGCCGACGCCTTCCGTGCTCGGGGGGTGAAAGTCGTCATGGGGGGGATCCACGCCAGCATGCTGCCTGAGGAGGCGCTTCCTCACTGTGACGCCGTCGTGGTCGGCGAGGCGGAGAGCCAATGGCAGGGGCTTCTTTCCGACTTCCTTCAAGGTACGATGAAGGCGATCTACCGGCAAGAGATGTTCCCGGACCTTGCCGGGATGCGGAATGCCGACTGGTCCCTGTACGACGGGAAGGGATACCTTCCGATGCACTGCGTTGAAACCAGCCGTGGCTGTCCCCACGGGTGCGATTTCTGCTCTGTCACCAACTACTTCGGAGGGAGGTACAGGACCCGGCCGCTGGAAGATGTGGAACGGGAGGTCCGGTCCCTGAGACCGTTCGAGGGGCGATTCATCCTGAAAAACGTTGTCTTTTTCGTGGACGACAACATCATCGGGAACCGGACGCACGCCAGGGAGTTGCTCACCCGGATGATCCCGTACCGTCTGAAATGGCTCGGGCAGGCATCCACGACCATCGCCCATGACGATGAACTGTTGGACCTGTGCCGGAAGAGCGGTTGCATGGGGTTGCTCATCGGCTTCGAGACCTTGTCCAAAGAGAAGTTGGCCAACGTCCGGAAAGGGTTCAACCGGCCTGAAAACTACATCGACGTCATCAACAAGATCCACGATTTCGGCCTTGGGGTCAGTGGAGCATTCGTTTTCGGACTGGACGGGGACGACATCGGGGTGTTCGACCGGACCTACGACTTTGTTCAGAAGGCGAAACTGGAGAGCCCGTATTTTTCGATCCTCACGCCGTATCCCGGGACGCGCATGTTCTCCCGCCTCCAGGTGGAAGAGAGAATCATCGACCGGGACTGGTCAAAATATAATACGAATTATGTAGTCTACCGGCCGGTCGGTATGACTCCAGATGAACTTTTCGATGGTTATTTCCGGCTGCAGAACGCCGTTTATTCGATCCCGGCGATCACTCGACGCTTCCTTGGGTCGACCTCGAAGATGAACTTCTGGCTCCCGATGAACTACGGTTTTCGCCGGTCCATCAAACGACTCACCGACCGGGCGATGGCGGAACGGAGCGAAGCAGCCGGTTCGCACCTCCAGTCCACGGGTGTTTGATCATGCAACCCTCGATACCGCACGTCCTTGTTCTCGACGGGTTGTGGAACAAGACGGTGGCCGCGGTCCGGTCCCTTGGGAAGCGTGGCTATCGTGTTGCTGTAGGGGAAAGGACCCGGTTCGCCCCGGCGCTTTTTTCGAGGTACTGTTCGCGTCGATTCCTGTGCCCCTCGCCTGTACTGTTTCCGGAGTCCTTTCTCGATGCGCTCGAAGAGGAATTGCGCATCGGCAGGTACGATGTGGTCCTCGCGATGGAGTTCGGCACACAGATTCTGATCGCGAGGAACCGTCATCGCTTCGAGGGGCTGGCACGTTTTCCCTTCGCCCCGGCGGATCTCGCGATACGGGTGCAGGATAAGGGGGAACTTGCGTCGTTCGCCGCATCGCACGGCGTGAAATGTCCCGCCACGTTCCGTCCTGCCGGGCCTGGGGAAGCCTCGATGATGGCGGACCGCCTCCCCTATCCTCTGCTGATCAAGCCCAGGCTTTCTTCCGGTGGGCGGGGAATTGTGCGGGTGGAGACCGCCTCGCAGCTCCGGAAAGCGTACCCCAAGGTACACGCCGTACACCCGATGCCGATCCTTCAGGAGTGCCTTCCCCCGGGAGGAGACGCGTTGGGCGTGGGCGTGCTGATGAACTTCTCCTCCGAGCCGCGCGCAACGTTCGCTTACCGCCGCCTGAGGGAATATCCCGTGAGCGGTGGCCCCAGTACGCTGCGGGAGAGCGTAAGGGACGAGGCGCTCTGCCGGACGACGGAACGGCTCCTCTCGGCGCTCGGCTGGATCGGTGTCGCGATGGCGGAGTACAAGGTGGATCCCAGGGACGGACAGCCGAAACTTCTCGAGGTGAATCCCCGGTTCTGGGGTTCGCTGCATCACGCGATCGTGTCGGGTGTGGATTTTCCTCATCTGTTGTGCCGAATGGCGATGAAAGGCGATGTTCCCCTCCAGCGGGAGTACCGGGTGGGAGTGAGAAGTCGTTCCGTGATCCATGGGGAGTTGATGCATTTCATCAGAAACCCGGAGCGGTTTCATCTCTGTCCCGGCATCCTCGATTTTTCCATCCCCGACGATCTACTGTCTGCATCGGATCCGTGGCCTGTGGTGGGGAGGGTATCCAGCCTGATCCCTGCGATTTACGACCGGGAGTTGCGGGAAGCGATACTTGGTTAGTGGAGGTAATCGCCCGATAGTGGGGGAAAGGTCTTGACCGGACGATCCGGTTTGCTGATTATGGGGACGACGACAACCTTATCCAGTGAGGAGTGTGCACGGGTTATCCATGGAGCCCGATAACGAGCGCCGGACGCCGTTCCGGATCCTGCTGGTCTCGCCGGTCGACAAGGCGATGCTGGGGAAGGATTTCTACTTCAAGTTTCCCCACCTGAGCCTTCCCACGCTGGCTGCCTACACGCCCCCGGCAGCGCATGTCGACATCGTCGACGAGAAGTTCGAGGCGATACCCGACGGAAGGGGATACGATCTCGTCGGGATCACGGCGATGACCCCTCTTGCTCCAAGGGCGTATCGCATTGCGGACGGTTTCCGCAGCCGCGGGATCCCGGTCATTTTGGGCGGGTATCACCCAACCGTCCTTCCCGATGAGGCCCAGGAGCACGCAGACAGCGTCTGCATCGGGGAGGCGGAGGCGTTGTGGCCGACGATTGTGGCCGACGCCATGGCCGGCCGCTTGAAGGAGACATACCGCTCGAACGGTTTCCCCTGCCTTGAGAATCTTTCCCTGCCTTGCAGGGAACTGGTCAGGGTTCCCCGATCACGGCGGTTCGACCATATCAACGTGTATTTCGTGCAGACCACGCGGGGTTGCCCCCATCGATGCTCCTTCTGCGCGGTGACGAGCGTCCTGGGTGGAAAGCTTCGTCATCGTCCAGTTTCCGAAGTGGAGACCGAGCTCGAATCTCTGGGAATCCGCCGGTTGGCCAAGGGAGGAAAACGGGACCGGTTCCACGACGTCGTTTTCTTCACGGATGACAATATCGTCGGCCACCGGGCCTACGCGAAAGAACTCCTGTCGATGGTATCGACCTTCAACCTGAAGTGGGTCGGCCAGGCGTCCACAAACGTGGCGGACAATGAAGAGATCCTCACGCTGATCCGCGACTCTGGCTGCATGGGGCTTGCGGTCGGGTTCGAAACCTTGTCGCAGAAGAATATCCGGGACGTGGGGAAAGGAGTGAATCGTACGCCGGAGTACCTGGACCGTGTCCGGAAGATCCATTCCTTCGGGATCGGGCTCGCGGGAAACTTCATCTTCGGGTTCGACCACGACGACCGGAGTACATTCACCGAGGTGGTCGACTTTGTCGATCAGGCCCGGCTCGAGGGATTCTATTTCTCCCTCCTCACTCCCTATCCCGGCACACCGTTTTACGAGCAGATGAAGGCGGAGAGGAGGATCGTGGAGGAGGACTGGTCCCTCTACGACACCGACCATGTGGTGTATCGTCCCCGTTTGTTGGACGCGGAGACGCTGATGAAGGGGTACCGGTGGGCGTGGAAGAGAAGCCTCACCTGGCGAAGCATCTTCACCCGATTACTGGGGTCGCGCAATCATCTCATCTTTTTCGGGCCGATGAACTACGGGATGCGCCGCACGATCTTGCGACACGCGTGAAGGAAACCCTCCGGGGCCGACCTTCGCACGCCGACCTCACGCTGAAGTATTGGGTGAAGATCGAACCGGCGATAGGATTCGCTTGCGGTTTCGACGAGGAAGGAAGGGCGGCGGTGTACTTCACGATATCGATGCGTTGAACAATTTGACCCGCCTCGCCGGACGACGGCGGGATGGGGAAAAGGAGGCAGCGATGTCCGTTACCGCAAAGGCTGCGATTGCAGGATTTTTCCTGTGCTTCGGACTCATCCCTTCCATTGCGTCCGATCTTCCCGTCGCCCTTTCCCGCGAGGATGCTGTCTCCCTGTACAAAGAAGGCAGGTTGGACGAGGCGGTAGCCGCATTCGACAAACTTCTCGTAGAGAAATCCGCCGACGACGGTTTGAAGATCTTGAGAGCCACGGTGATCCTCGAGCAGGCCCGGCGGATGAAAGAAGAGAAAGTCCCGGCTTACAAGGGCTGCGTGATTGGAGCATACGCCGCCCTGAAACCTTTGGTCAGCCGCAATGCCGGCAACCCGGACTGGTACTACGCGATGGCGAAGGCTTTCTGGTTGAACGACCGGTCGTCGAAGGCGAGAAAGGCGATCGCAAAGGCGTTGTATTATCGTCCAGGTTTTCCAGAAGCATATATCCTCCTGGGGGACCTTGCGTTCGATGAGGGTCTGAACGCTCCGCCCCCTTCCCTTACAGGTCCACCGGTCAATCCGATGGAGGAATTCGCCGCAAAGGCTTCCGCGGAATACGAGCATGCTCTTCAGTCACAAGGACTCCCTCCGGAACTCCGCGCGGAGGCATACTACAGACTGGGACTCGTGGAACTGGTGTTGAGGCAGAAAAAAGGAACCGCCCGTGACTGGTGGAGCAAAGCGGCATCGAGTGATCCCCAAGGGCGGTTCGGGAAAATGGCGCAGGGAAAGCTCGATATAATACCGGTCACGAAATAGTACCGTGGAGAAGGACTGAAGGGGGAATGGCAGACAGGAACGTGCTTACCGTGGACCTCGAAGACTGGTACCACGTTTGCGGCGCGGGAGACACCGGGGACGCCTCGTCCTGGGATGCGTATGAAAGCCGGGTAACCCGCAACACGGAAAAGGTCTTGGCCCTCCTTCGGGAACACGGGGCCCGGGCAACGTTCTTCGTCCTCGGTTACATCGCCGAGCGGGAACCGCGCCTGGTTGCGGATGTAGCGAAGGAAGGCCACGAGATCGCCACCCACGGGCATTTCCATCGCAGAGTGTTCGAGATGACCCCTGAGGAGTTCGAGGAAGATCTCGATCGCTCCGTCGACGCAATTTCCTCCGCTGCGGGAGAACGCGTGCTCGGGTACCGGGCGCCGGAGTGGTCGCTTCGTCCCCACACGATGTGGGCACTTTCGATCCTCCGAAGGAAGGGGATTCTTTACGACTCCAGCATGGTCCCGTTGACGCGAATGGGGGACTGTTCCTTTCCGACCACGCCGTGCCGGATCCCGACGGAGTACGGGGAGATCTTGGAGTTTCCTCTGACCACCATGCGTTGTTTTAGTGAACATCTTCCCTTCACCGGGGGGTTACCATTGCGCCTGACGCCATATTTCTACATCCTCTCCCGGATCCGTCGGATGAATGCAGAGGGAACTGTGGCGATGGTTTACGTCCATCCCTGGGAATTCGATACGGAACAGCCGCGGATCGAACTTCCATGGAGCCGGAATTTCATGCATTATTTCAATCTGCGCTCCACCCCGGGTAAATTGGGCGGGCTTCTCGCCAACATGCGGTTCGCTCCCCTTTGCGAGGTTCTGGGGGTTGGCGATTAAGGCGCACAAGCGGCGGTACGTGGTTTCCCTGATTCTCTCGGCGGTGGCGGCCACGGGGGTCCTTTCCGGTTCTTTTCTTTTCGTGTGGTGGACGGGGTGGGGCGGGGCGGCCGGGATCCTGACCGCGGCGGGGATGTTCCTTGCGTGGTTTTACAAAGGGAAGCGGCCCGACCTGGTGCCGCGGAAGGGCCGACGTGAGGGAGGATGATCCGCCGATGCGAAGACGCGTCGCCATCACCGGCATCGGAATCGTTACATCGCACGGAGCGGGGAAGACGGCGAATTGGGAAAGGATCATCGCCGGGAAATCTGGAATCCGACCCGTCACGCGGTTCGACACCGGGAAATACCGCACCGCGAACGCGGGACAGATCGTGGATCTTCCGGTCCCGTCGTGGAGACACGTGCGTCGGTCCCGTCTGGATTTCGCTTCTAATCTCCTCCACGTAGCCTTCCTGGAAGCCCTTGGTGATTCAGGATTATCCCCGGGCGAGCTTGCCGCGTCCGCCCCGATGGTTTCCCTCGGGACCACCTTGGGCGGCATGATCTCGGGAGAGCGGTACCACGAGGCATTCATGCGGAAAGGGCCGTCCCGCGCCCTGCCGTCCCTCGTGGTCGATCATCTCGCCCATTGCCAGCCGCTCCACATCATGGAGGAATATTTGTTGCCGGGAGTCCCTGTGGTATTTTCCGACGCCTGCGCCTCGGGCGCGAACGCGGTTGGATATGCCTTCCGGGCCGTACGGAACGGAGAGGTCGACATGGCCGTGTGCGGCGGGTTCGACTCGCTGTGTGAATTCGTCTTCTCGGGGTTCCACTCCCTTCAGGTACTCACGCCCGGGCTGTGCCGGCCGTTCGACAGCACCCGGGACGGGATGGCCCTCGGGGAAGGAGCCGGCGTGATGTTCCTGGAAACATGGGATTGTGCCGATGCGCGCGGCGCCCGGATTCTCGGAGAGTTGATCGGTTACGGGGAGTCCACCGACGCGTTCCACATGACACGGCCGGACCCGAACGGAACGGGGGCGATTTCGGCAATGCGCTCTGCGTTGGTGGACGCCGGTGTCGAGCCGGATGCGGTGGGATACATCAATGCGCACGGGACCGGGACGCCATTCAACGATACGATGGAGGCCGCGGCCATCCTGGCCCTGTTCGGGGAGAAAGGTGGACAAGTTCCGGTCAGTTCCACCAAGCCGATGATCGGTCACCTGCTGGGAGGCGCCGGGGCGGTCGAGGGGATCATAACGGCCCTGGCGCTCAAAGAGAAGCGGTTGCCACCGAACCTGAATTACGAGACGCCGGATCCCGCCTGCGGTCTGCGCATCGTCCAGGTTTCCGAGAGGGCGCCGTCCCTGGATGTGGCGATTTCGAACTCCTTCGGATTCGGAGGATCGAATGCAACTCTCGTGTTTCGATCCCCGGCAGGGGACGGAGTTTGAGCGTCGTTATCACAGGCATCGGTATCGTTTCTCCAGCGGGGATCGGCATGGATGCCTTCGCACGCGCGATCGCGGTTCCCCCCCGCCTGGAAGCAGGCTTCCGTGTGCCGGCCTTCGGGCTCGAGAAACACGTCGGGAATCCTTCCTCCTTCCGGCGGGTCGCCGATGCAACGAAATTCACCCTGGCCGCGATTTCGATGGCGCTTTCGGATGCCGGATTGGATCGGGATCGGCGCAGGAGCGGCCGGGAGGGCCTGCTGGTCGGCGTGACGCACGGAGCGATCGATTTTTCGACCCGATTTCACCAAGGTCTCCTTCTGGAAGGACCGCAAGGGGCATCTCCACTCCACTTTACGGAGTCGGTGCTGAATGCCCCGGCTGGAAATGCAGCGATCGCTTTCGGTTTCCGGGGACCGGTCCATACCCTGATCGGCGAGGAAACCGTGGGGGGAAATGCGATCGTGATGGCGTTGTCCCTTCTTCGCTCCGGGGAATTGGACCGTTGCGTCGTGGCGGGAGTGGAGGAGTGGGCGGATATCGTTGTGAGTGCCTACGACCGTGTCGACCGGGCGAGAGGCATGGGGGGGCATGGATCGGAACCTCCGGTTCCCCTTGGGGAGGGAGCGGCAGCCCTGGTCCTCGAGACCGCCGCCGTTGCCTCACAACGGAGTGCCGCGTCCAGGGGGACGATCCACGGCGTGATTTCCCGGAGGTTGCACCCTCCGGCGATGTCGGCGGCCGTCGAGGAAGCCGTCCGGGGGGTGATCGATTCGGCCGCATGCCGAACGGAGGAGATCGGACATGTCGTGCTACCGACCGGCAGATATCGCCGTGAGGTGGAACATGGAACTGCCTGCGTTTTGGGAGAGAGAGCCAATGTGATCCGATGGATAGACATTGCAACGCATGTCGGGAACCCTTTCGGGGCCTCCGGATTGATGCAGGTGGCTGCGTCGGTCGCACGGCATGCGTATGGTGGCGGGCAGTGCGGGCTTGTCCTGTCCTGCGGCGTCGAGGGCGGTTTCTTCGCCCTTGTCACGGGATCGGAAGGCCGTTGAGGCGGAGCATGCAGGAGATGATCGTCTTGCGGGAATCGATCGGGGGGTCGTTCACCCGTCCCCTTGTCGCGGAAATCCTCGGACTGGTGCATGCCGAGGGAATCGCGGGATCGATGGCGATGCTCTCCCCCTTCACGATGGATCGCATTTGTGACGAGTTGGAAACCGCTCTTGGATATAGGCTTCGCGGGAACCGCCGCCGAATGATCTCCGTTCTCCTCGCCCTATTGGAGGAGGCCGGATGGTGTGTCCGGGAGGGGAGCCGTTGGTGCTTTGCTTGGGGCGACGGGGACCGCCAGGGATTCCCGGCTCGGTCGACGGACCGTTCCAAGGATTCGGATACCGCCGCCGCCGACGGCCAGCTCCGGTTTTTCCGCGAATGCCTCAAGAGCGTGCCGGCGTATCTGCGCGGTGGTTCGGTGGCGTTCGGGTTCGACGGCGGCAGCGTGGGCGCCTGGGACCGGTTCCTCGGCAGCGCCGAACTCCGGTGCTGCCGGAAGCTGCTCTTCGAGTTGATGGGCGTGAGGAACAGAAGATCCTTTCACCTCCTCGACCTTTGTTACGGACCGGGGTGGGGGCTCGCGGAAGCGGCAACCCGGTACCCGTCGATCCGGATCACCGCCGTCGATTTCACCGAGGTGTTTGCGGACACGGCGAGGGATCGCCTGCGATCCATCGAAGAGGTTTCCCCCACCGCTGGGCACACCGGCGCCGACGTGGTGTGGTACGGCCCCGGGCAGTGGCCGGGATTCGGTCATCCGTTGCCGTTCCGGGAAGAGACGTTCGACGCCGTCTTTTTCAGCGGGGGGGACCCGTACATTCCCCGGGTTCTACGCAGGTACGTATACGGGGATATCGCCCGCGTCTTGTCCCCCGGGGGTAGGCTTGGGATCCTCACGAGGGGGTTTCCCGATCCGGGCCGCCGGTTCGTACCTTCGCCCGGGATGCGGATGGCATCCCTTGTTCATGATTTCGCCGAAAGCGTCTGCGAGGGGTGGCAGGGCTTCACCGAACCGGAGGAGAACCTCCGGATGTTCCGGGAACTCGGGTACCGGGGAGGCGGGGCCATCCCGGGAGAAATGTGTTTCCTCGAATCTTCCCTGTGGGTTTTAAGGAAGGGAGAACGGTCTGTCTGAGGCGGTCGTCATCACCGGTATCGGCGTCATCTCCCCCCTGAACACGGATGGGGAACCGGAAAGGTTTTGGGCCGCCCTCCGCTCCGGGGAGACCGCTGTCCGCGAAGTTCGGTCGTTCGATGCCTCCGAATATGCGTGCCGGGTCGCGGCGGAGATTCCCCGCGAAGTATTATCTTGCGAAGATCCATGGGTCGATCCGGCGATACGCATGGCGCGGATCGCCTTCGACCGGGCGTTGCGGGATGCGCGCTTTATTCCGGGGGATTACGCCCCGGGTCGCGCCGGCATCGTCGTTGGCACGGTCCTCGGAGGCATCCTTTCCGGTGAGCGATACCTGCGCTCGGCGAGGACGGACCCCACCAGGGACCGAACGTTGTTGCGGCAATATCCTCTTCGGGCCGTCGCCGCGGCCCTTGCGCGCCCTGGGTTTTCGGGCTCCGTTCTTACCGTTTCCACGGCCTGTGCTTCGGGGACCGACGCCATCGGGATCGCGTTTCGGAACATTCTCGACGGGCGGGCGGATGCTTTTGTTGCGGGAGGTGTGGATGCGGTCAGTGAATTCTCCTTTTCGGGATTCTGCGCGCTGAACGCGCTGACGCCCGGGGTGGTGCGACCGTTCTCCCGGGACCGGTCGGGGCTTGCCCCCGGGGAGGGAGCGGCGTTTCTCGTCCTGGAACGGGAGAAGGCGGCGATGCGGCGCGGCGCGCGGATTCTCGGCCGTGTGGCAGGATACGCGTCCGTGTCGGATGCGACGCACCTGACCGCCCCGCATCGGGATGGGCGAGGACTGTCCGACGCCGCTACCGGCGCACTTCGGGAAGCGGGAATGGTGGCCACGGAGGTCGACTACGTCAACGCCCACGGGACCGGTACCCTCTACAACGACTGGATGGAGACGAAAGCGCTGAAGACCGCGTTGGGAGCCCATGCCGCCGATGTTCCGGTCAGTTCCATCAAGGCTGTACTCGGACATGCCTTCGGAGCCGCCGGCGCGATGGAAGCGGTGGCCTGCCTTCTCTCGATGCGCGACGGAGTGATACCCCCGACCGCCAATTTCCGGGAATCCGACCCGGACTGCGACATCGACTGCGTTCCCAACCGGGAACGGCATGTGAAGGTGCGTACAGCGCTTTCCCTTTCGGCGGGGTTCGGGGGCCAGAACGCCGCGTTGCTTCTCCGGGGAGACGGCTGATGGGTCGACCCGTGCGAATCCTCGGTACCGGATCGATCGTCCTCCGGTCCGGCTTGCCGGAGGAAACCGCCGCATGGTCGGCGAGAGTCGCCGAGGCGACGGAGCGCCTCGGTCGGGAAGGGAAGAGGATTCGCTTCATCCATCGGATCGAAGAGATTGCGCTTCTTGCTGCGTGGGAGGCGCTTCGGGAGAGTCGCATCGCGATTTCGTCGACGGAGCCTGAGGGGGTCGGGATCGCGTTGGGCATCGACGAAGGGATCGACGGCATCAAGGCGCGACACTGTCTTGCGGTCCAAAGCGATGGTCCGCTCGGCGCGAGTCCCCTTGTGTTTCCGTTCACGACGCAAAACGCCGTGACGGCCCGGGTTTCCATCGGCCTGGATCTCCGGGGAGAAATGTTCACCCTGTGCGGCGGATCATTGTCGGGGGCGACGGCATTGGGAGTTGCGCTGAACGCCGTCCGCCGGGGAGGGGTCACCGCCATGCTGGCGGGCGGGGCCACCAGTATCGAAAGGGTGTTCCTTGACGCTCTCGCGGCGGCAGGAGTCCGCGACGGGGGTTCGGAGCGGGATGGCGCCGGTATCCTCGTTCTTGCGCCGGAGGGCGAGGACAGTGGATCGGAAGGCGGACGAGCGCCGCTCTTGATTGGGTACGGGGACGCCTTCGGTGACCGTGCGGTGGCTTATGCCGTGGAGGCGTGTCTCGAGGATGCGGGGGTTTCTCCGAGAGAAATCGGTCTGGTGTGGCAAGCCTCCCCGGACTTTCCGTCGGACGTGTTCCCGCCGGATCCGGCGGGGGATGTCCCAGCCGTATTCCGATCCCCTCACGTGGATATGTACTCCGCTTCGTTTCCGCTGGCGGTTGCCGCCGTGGCAAAGGGACAAGCGGCAGCGTGGCAAGGACCGGCATTGATTGTCGGAGCGGATTGCATCGGTGCTGCCGCTGCCGCCCTCGTTCGCGGGGCATCATGAAACTGCTGCCGGATACTTGCGGGCGGAAGTATTTCGTGATCGTAACGTATACCTCAATGATATTCTTTACATCGGGTGCGAGGAAGACGCCGTAAGGGACCACGGAAGCCTCCGCCCGTCGCCTGACGAACGAAATACAATACGGGTGGAATCGTGCGGATCCTCCTGATATCGGTCAATCGCGAGACGGTTCCGGCACCCGTCGCTCCGCTGGGAATCTCGTGCATCGCCGGCGTGGCCCGTCGCGAAGGACACCAGGTGGAACTCCTCGACCTTTGCTTTTCCGACGACGCGGAAGGGGATATTGTCCGCGCGATCGAGCGTTTCTCACCGGAATTGATCGGAGTTTCTATCCGGAATGTGGACAACCTCACCTTTCCCGGGTCGGTATCCTATCTTGAGGAGATCCGGTCCGCCGTCGAGGTTCTGAAGCGGGAATCCCTGGCGCCCATCGTCGCGGGCGGACCCGGGTTTTCCATCTTTCCGGATACGATCCTTTCCATGCTGGAGATCCCCATGGGGATCGTGGGAGAAGGGGAGGAGACGTTCTGTGCCTTGGCCCGGAATCTCGAAGAGGGGGCCGAAGTGCCGGAGCTTCCCAACCTGCTTCGAGCCGGGGAGCGTTTCGTTTTCCGAAAGAACTCCCACTTTCCTATTGACGGAGATGCCGTCCCAGCCCGGGACCTGCTGGACAACCTGCGTTATCTCAAAACGGGGGGAATGGGGAACGTGCAGAGCAAGCGCGGGTGTCCGTTCGGCTGCTCTTACTGCACCTACCGTCCTGCCGCGATCGAGCGTTTCTCACCGGAATTGATCGGAGTTTCTATCCGGAATGTGGACAACCTCACCTTTCCCGGGTCGGTATCCTATCTTGAGGAGATCCGGTCCGCCGTCGAGGTTCTGAAGCGGGAA
>JAMDCN010000040.1 GCA_023489025.1 Deltaproteobacteria bacterium
AAATCGGGACCCCGGTCATGGATACCCGGGGATTTTCGAAAGGATACTGGCTCTATGTCGCGGCGACCGCCCTGATCGCCGCGGGCTTCGCGGATTTTCCGCTGGTCGCCTACCACTTCAGGAAAACCGGGATCCTGTCCGACCGCGTGATCCCGATCTTTTACTCGGTCGCTATGGGCGTGGATGCGCTCGCAGCGCTGGTCTTCGGGCGCCTCTTCGACCGGATCGGGTTTCCCGTCCTGGTACTCGTCTCATTCCTCACCGCGTTCTTTGCTCCTTTGGTCTTCCTCGGAGGGTTTTCGATGGCGCTGTTGGGGATGGCGCTGTGGGGCGTCGGAATGGGGGCCCAGGAGTCGATCATCCGGGCGGCGGTGGCCGGGATGGCCGCAAGGGAGAAGCGGGGCACCGCCTATGGGATCTTCAACGCCGCGTACGGCGTGTCGTGGTTCCTGGGAAGCGCCTTCATGGGGTTGTTGTACGACGTCTCCCTCCACGCCGTGGTCGTCTTCGCCGTGGTGATGCAGCTTGGCTCCATCCCGTTGCTCCTGCTGGTGAGAAAGGGGTCGTGGAGAATGCCCTGATCCATTTACGGTAGGGCCTCTGTTACGGCCATAACTCCGCTCGAATGATCGATTCTCCCCGTCCGGGTTGAATATTTCCGCGCCCCAAAGGCGAAAAAAGCTTGCCTTCGAATCTGGTTAGATGTATATAATACAGATATGGCATCCGAGCGGGAAGAGATACGGCGCAGGCACCGGAAGTTGATCGAACAGATGCGGCGATTGAGCTTCAAGCCGCTGATGCGCGGGACGATCGTCGAGCGACTGCGCAAGTGCGGCCGGGCCAATTGCGCATGCGCGAAGGATCCGGCGGCGCGTCATGGGGGGAAGTTCCTGACTGTGCACCTGGAGGGTCGAACGGAGGCGCTCCACCTGCGGCCCGAGGACGAGGATCGTGTGCGCAAGGCGATTGCCGCGTACAACCGGCTGTGGGAGATCATCAACGGCCTGACCGCATGCGAACTGGCGGACCTACGGCGCGGGGTGCGGGAGCGTCGGCGCGCCCGGGCGCGGCGCAAGGCATGAGTTTCGGACGACAGGGAGGCGGGCGGCAAGGTATATTGCCGTTTGTGATCCGGCTGGGGGAGCGAGAAGACGTGACCGCCCGAGCAGGTCTGCCATTGGTGGTGGAGACCATGCGGGCTCTGCGTCTGGACGAGGTGTCCCGGAGCGTGTTGCCGGCGAAGCGGCGCGGC
Source organism: Deltaproteobacteria bacterium (assembly GCA_023489025.1). Next base: position 1,256 of record JAMDCN010000040.1, read on the forward strand.
GGATTCCGGCAGGAGTCGAAGCTGGAGGCGCTGGTGGCGTTGCTCGCGTCCGGAGGCGACCGGGTCGAGGACATCCGGATCCTCTCCGAGGACCGGGGGCTACGGCGCTTGCTGGGGGCGTCCCTTCCATCGCCGGACGCCCTGCTGGACTTTTTGATGCAGTTCCACGACCCGGAGTGCCGGCGGGAGAAGCCGGCGGACAAGAAGGCCTTCGTACCGCCGGAGTCGGAGGGACTGCGCGGGCTGGAGACCCTCCAGCGTGCGTTGGTGGCCCGCGGTGCCGACCGCGGCGCGACGGTTGCGACCATCGACCACGACGGGACGATCATCGAGTCCCATAAAAGGGAGGCCTTGGTCGCCTACGAAGGGACCCGCGGCTACCAGCCGTTGGTGGCGGTATGGGCCGAAGAGCAGTTGATCGTGGCGGACGAGTTTCGGGACGGGAACGTGGCGGGAGGGGAGGATCCATTATCCTCGGCGAAGCGCGCCTTCGCCAATCTGCCGCCGTGGGTAACGACGCGATATTTCCGTGGGGACTCCGCTTCCTACTACACTCCGTTGATGAAGTACCTGGTGGAAGAGGGAATCGGCTTTTGCATCAGCGCCGACATGAGCCAGGCGTTGCGCGAACGCTGCGGGAAGGTACCGGATGCGGAGTGGGTCTTGCTGGATCCGCGGGAGCGGGAGACGGTGGAAGTGGCGGAGGTGGAGTTTACCCCCGGCGACTGGCCGAAGGAGTCGGAGCCGTTGCGCTACATCGCCCTGCGCATCACGCCGCTGCAGACCGGGATCTTCGAGACTCCTTCTTCCAGGTACCTGGCGGTGGTGAGCAACCGGGTCGAAGGTACCGCCGGGGAGATCGTCCGCTGGCACCGGGAGAAGGCCGGGACCATCGAACACGTGCATCGGGTGATGAAGGACGAACTCGGGGCCGGGGTGATGCCCAGCGGACGCTTTGGAGTCAACGCCGCCTGGTTCCGGATCAACGCGCTCACGTTCAACGTCCTGACGGTGCTCAAGCGTCGTGCGTTGCCGGAGCGCTACCGTGTCGCACGCCCCAAGCGGCTACGCTTCGAGGTCTTCACCCTTCCGGGCCGGCTGGCGTTGCACCAGAACCGGCTGTCGGTGGGAATATCGGCATCGGAGCAACGCATCCGGGAACTGGTCGCCGCCCGCGAACGCCTGCTGGACCTGCGCAATGGGGTCGAGTCCGCCTGCTGATCCCTGCCCCATCGGTATCCCCTTCCGCACACCAACGGTCTGTAAGCAGCGACTCGCCCATCGGGGAGTCAGGGAGCCGCCGGCACCTTCAGGCTGGGGTGAAAATCGCCGGAGGAAAAAGCGCGTCCGCGTTCCGAGAGGGCCCGCCATACTCTTCCCTCGCGAATTCGAGCGGAGTTATGGTTACGGTAGGGCCTCTTGCGCATCGTTTTCAACGCAGGTACATTGGAAGTCAGGCGATGGAGTTCGCCGTGAACCGCCCGAAGGGGCCGATGACTCCTGGTTGCACGTACTTAGGAGGAGTCACGCCCGTGGAACCGTGTATCTCCCGACGCCCCCGAGGAACCTTCCCGGAGGGCGTTTCCTTTTCCGGGGTCGGCATTGGGTAAGCGCGATCCGAAACAGCAGCGGTGGGACGCGGTGTCCGCGCGCGCCCGCGAAGAGCTCCTTCGTCCCTGCCCCTATCTCGGGTTCGACCACGACCGGATCGGGGTCCACTGCCTCTCCCGCGAGGCGTACGGCATCGCGGAGCAATCGTTCCGCCGGGCGATCTGGCTCAACCCATACGAACCGGGATTTTATCATCACCTGGCCTGCGCGCTCTTCCGGCAGAAACGGCACGAGGAGGCATTGGGCGCGCTGGACGAACTGCGGGAGAAGTGGCCTGGTTTCGTCCGGGAGAAGGAGTTGCGGGAAGCCATCCTCCAGACATGGAACACAACGAGATGAGTGCCGGGAAACGTTGCCGGAGAAGAAGAAAGAGTGACGATTCGGTTGATACCCCGGATTCGGGGAATCCATGCCAGCAAGGGGAGGGTGCCGATGAGCCGGATACGAAGCGTGGTTGCGAGGGAAATTCTCGATTCCCGGGGAAACCCCACGGTCGAGGTGGACGTCGTCCTGGAAAACGGGATCGTGCT
>JAMDCN010000112.1 GCA_023489025.1 Deltaproteobacteria bacterium
CAGCCGTGTGCTCTTCCGATCTCCTGCGCTTGCCCGGCTCGCCCCGGGTCTCCCTCGCCTCGCGACGAAACCGTGCCGCGGGCGGGATTCTCCGTCCCCAGGGAACCTTTCACGGACCCGCACCCCGGCGCATCGCCCGGCCATCTAATGAGGTGCCGGGAGATAAAGGGCTTCCCCTCCTTGAAAAGAGCGGGGGCCGGAAGGCCCCCGTTGTTCTCCCGGTTCTTCCCGGAATTCGCCGAACGCCGGTCAGCGCCGGGCGGCGCGCAGCAGGGCGACCCCCGCGGACGCGAAGAGCAGGTCGGGGAGCCACGCGGACAACAGCGGAGGGAGCACCCCGCCGCGCCCCAGCGACAGCGACGCGGAGAGGACGACCCAGCAGGCGAAGCCGACCAGGAGCCCGGTCCCGATGCTCCGCCACAGTCCCCCCGACCGGGGAGCCCGCAGCGCGATCGGGATGGCGAGCAGGCCGACGATCACGTCGAGCAGCGGGTACGAGAGCTTGGCGTACAGGTCCACCTCGTACCGCCGCACGTCGTAGCCGTGGGCCCGGGCCTCCCGCGTGTAGCTCGCGAGCCGGGCGTAGGTCATCTCCTCCGGCGTCGTCTCCTGCTCCAGGAAGCCGCGGATCGTGGCCGGGAACGCGTATTCCCGCTCCCGGAACGCGCTGACGCTCCCCGTTTCCGCTCCCTCGAACAGCCGCTCCCGGCCATCCCGCAGCAGCCAGCGCCCTTTCCCCTCGAGGCGGGCGCTCCGGGCGTCCACCCGGCGGACGAGCCGGAAATCGTTGTCGATTTCAAAGTACTGGAATCCCTGGAGCACGCCCGTCCGCGGATCGACGACCTGGGCGGAGAAGATGGCATCCTCGCCGCGGAGCCAGTACCGGTTCGAGGAGAACTGCGCGGCGGCCTTTCCCTCCCGCATCCGGCCCCGCGCGATCTCCCCCGCCCGGTGCTCGGCGGAGGGAACGATCGCCTCCGCGACCGCCAGGGAAAGGAGCGCGACGATCGCGCACCCGCCGATGAGCGGCGCGCCGACCCGCGCGAGACTCAGGCCCGAGGAGAACATCGCCGTGAGCTCGTTCGCGCGTCCGCGGAGCGAGACCGTGATCAGCACGGCCAGCAGGATCGCGACGGGGGCCACGGCGACGAAGATCCCCGGGAGGCGGAACAGGTAGTACAGGGCGACCTCGGCGGCGCCGGTGCGGGAGCGGAGGAGATCGTTCGCCCGCTCGACGAGGTCGATCGCGACGAACAGCGTCACGGCCCCGGCGACGCAGGCGGCTGCGGCCCGGGAGAACTCCCGCAGGAGGTAGCGCGACAGGATCTTCATCGCCGCCGGGCCGCTCGCCGGGCCGGGAGGGGGAACGACAGCGCCCGCTCCTCCGAGCGCCACAGGATCCAGCCCGCGATTCCCAGTCCGAGGATGTCGGGGAGCCACATCAGGAGTACCATGAGGCGGGGGTCGGTCTGCTCGACGGCCCCGGCCGCCGCGAGGAAGATGTAGAAGACGAGAATGAGGGCGATCGTGACCGCGAGGGCCGGTGATTTCCCCCGCGCGCGCTGCATGAAGCCGATCGGGAGGGCGAGGAGGCCGAAGGCGAGGCAGGAGATCGACAGGGCGACGCGCCTGTGGAAGTGGAAAAGGGCGGATGCGCCTGCGGGCGTCCCCCGCTCGTCGCGCGCCTTCCGGAGGAGGTCGCCGAACGCGAGTCCCCGCGGGTCGCCCGCTCCGCCCGCTTCCTCCAGCACACGGGGGAGGCGGAGCTCCATCGACCGGAAGGTGGCGTACCGATAACTCCCGCCGGAAGGCGTATCGTGGTGGATCTCCCCGTCGGCGAGGAGGAGCCGCGGCGGGTGGGCGCCGTTGCCCGGCACGAACGTCCCCTCCCGGGCGAAGACGAGGAGGGCCTCCCGGCCCCCCACGGACTCGGAGAGGAAGACGCCCGACATCCGCGTCCCGTCGGGCGAGACCCGGTCGGGAAAGAGGAGGACGCCGGGGGCGATCTCCTGGAAGACGTGCTCCTCGGCCGCCGCCCCGGCGCGCAGGGCCACGATGCGCGCGAGGGTCTCCCGCATCGTCCGTTGACCCCAGGGGATGCCCTCCCCGCCGATCAGGAGGCTTGCGAGGAAGGTGCCGCCCGACAGGATGAGAACGGGGAGGACGAGGCCCCGCATCCCGATCCCGGCGGCCCGCAGCGCCGTGGTCTCGGAGTCGGCGGCGAGCCGGCCCAGCGAGAGGAGGACGGCCAGCAGAAGCGCCGAGGGGAGGGCGATCTCGAGAAACGCGGGGACCAGGGCGAGCAGGAGCTTCCCGACGAGGGAGGGCGGAACTCCTTTCGCGATGACGAGGTCGGCGAGCTTGGAGAACCGGTGGAGGAGGACGACGAGCGAGAACGCGAACAGTCCGACGAGGTACGGGCCGACCGCCTGGGACAGGATGTATCGGTGGACGATCTTCATTCGCTTGGGCCGGTCCTTATCGATTATAGCGGGGTTCGGGCGCGTTGCGGACATTTCGGGCGCCCCGGCGAAACGGGCTATAGTATGATCATGGAAATGATCGTGGCCCAAGGTTCCGCCGGCCTCGTCGCGCCGGAGGGGACATCCGTCACCATCGGGAACTTCGACGGCGTCCACGTCGGGCATCAGGAACTGCTCCGCCGGACGGTGGCCCGGGCGCGCGCGGCGGGGCGGATGGCCGTCGCCCTGACCTTTTCCCCGCACCCCGTCCGGTTCTTCTCCCCGGGAGCGCGCTTTTACGAGATCACGGGTCCCCGGGAGAAGGCCGAGCTCATCGCCGCGGCGGGGATCGACGCCCTCGTCGTGGAGTCGTTCGGCGGGGACGTGGGGCGGATGACGCCCGAGGAGTTCGCGCGCGCGATCCTCGTCCGCCGCCTCGCCGCGCGGGACGTGATCGTCGGGTACGACTTCACCTTCGGGAGGAACCGGGCCGGTTCGCCCGCCCTGCTCGCCGGGCTCGGCAAGTCGATGGGGTTCGACGTGGAAATCGTCCCGCCCGTCCTGCGCGGCGGCGCCATCGTGAGCTCGACCCGCATCCGGGAGCTCCTGCTCGCGGGGAGGGTCCGGGCCGCCGGGGAGCTCATGCGCCGGCCATACAGGCTCTCGGGCCCCGTCATCCGCGGGGCGGAGCGGGGCCGGAAACTCGGCTTCCCCACGGCGAACATCGCCGTCATCCAGGAGCTGATCCCGCTGCCGGGGGTGTACGTCGTCGAGGCGGAGGTCTCGGGGGAGCGGCGCCTCGCCGTGGCGAACGTCGGCTTCAACCCGACCTTCGGGGAGAACTCCCTCGGCGTCGAGGTCCACATCCTGGACTTCGACGGCGACCTCTACGGCCGGGAGATCGCCGTGCGCTTCCGCGAGCGGATCCGGGACGAGCGGAAGTTCAAAAGCGCCGAGGAGCTCGTCCGCCAGATCCGGAAGGACGTCCAGTACGCCCGCGAAATCCGGCTCCCCGCGGGATCGAAGCCGGCGGGCGGGAGTCGCGACGCCGCCGCGGCCGGAGGGTCCGCGTGAAGGGGGGAGCCCTGTTTGCCGCCTGCGGGCTCCTTCTCGCGGCCTGCACGGGCGGGGGGAGCGGGTCCCGGCCCGAAGGGAGGGGCGGGGAGGCCGCGTCCCTCCAGCAGGCCTTCGTGGCGGCGGTGGAGCGGGCCGTTCCGGCCGTCGTGAACCTCCGGACGGTCTCCCGGTTCCCGCGCCAAGGCGGCCAGCGACCCCGGACGGAGGGGCAGGACCTCCAGGACTACATCGCCGGGATCCTGGAGGAGAACGGCGGGTTCCGCGAGAACGCGCTCGGGTCCGGCGTGATTCTCGGTGAGGACGGCCTGATCGTCACGAACGAGCACGTCGTCCGGGATGCGGACGAGATCGTCGCCCGCCTCTCCGACGGGACGGAGCACCGGGCCAGGATCGTCGGGACCGACCCGCGGACGGACATCGCGCTCCTGCGCATCGAGCCGGCGCGGAAGCTCCCCGTGGCGGCTCTGGGCGACTCGTCGCGCCTCCGGGTGGGGCAGTGGGCGATCGCGGTGGGGAACCCGTTCGGGCTCGAGAGCACGGTGACCGTGGGCGTGATCAGCGCGATGGGGCGGACCGACGTCGGAGACGAGGGCTCGGACGAATTCATCCAGACCGACGCTTCCATCAACCCGGGGAACTCCGGCGGGCCGCTCCTCAACACGCGCGGCGAGGTGATCGGGATCAACACCGCGATGGTGAGCGCCGGCCAGGGGATCGGGTTCGCCATCCCCATCAACACCGTGAAGTCGATCGAGGGGGACCTCGTCCGCGACGGGTCCGTCCGCCGCGGGTGGCTCGGCGTCGGGATCCAGCCGCTCACGGCCGAGCTCGCGGAGTCGTTCGCTGCGAAGGGCGAGAAGGGTCTCCTCGTGAACCGGGTGTTCCCCGGCAGCCCCGCGGAATCGGCCGGCCTGCGCGACGGGGACATCCTGATCGGCCTCGCCGGGAAAGCCGTGGCGGGGGTCAGGGAGTTCCAGCGGCAGATCGCGGCCGTGAGGCCCGGGAGCGCCGTGGAGCTCGACATCGTCCGCGACGGGAGGCGGCTCCGGGCGACGGCGTCCCTGGGCGAGGCCCCGGGGGAAGCGCCGAGGCCGAACGCCCGGAAGGAGCCTGTCGACGCCTGGGGACTCTCCGTGGCCGACGTGCCCCGGCGGCTGCTCCGGGAACTGTCCCTGCGCGGCGGGGTCGAGGTCGGATACGTGGAAGGATCGGGCCCGGCATGGAAGGGGGGGATCAAGGAGGGGGACATCATCCTCCGGATCGGCCGGGAGCCCGTCTCCTCGGCCGCGTCGTACCGGAAGGCGATCGCGCGCCTCCCGAAGGGGCGGTCCGTCTCCGTGTTGATCTACCGCGACGGCGCGCAGGTTTACGTCGCGGTCCGGACCCGGTAAAATGGGCGGAGGACCAAGGAGGAATCCGATGGGAGTGGTGAAGGATCCCGACGTCGCGCGGCGGATCGCGCGGGCCGTGGTCTCGGACATCGCCCTCTACAACCAGAAAAAGGTGGAGGAGGGGATCGCCCGGGACAACCTGTTCGACCTCCTGAAGGAGGAGATCGACGAGGGGCTCAGCTACTACCTGAGCCGGATCGACCCGGAGATCGCCCGCAGCACCAATTACTTCAACCAGGCCCTCGTGGACGTCCTCGTCAAGCCGATGGGCCGGATCCCGTCGAAGGCCTGGTAGAGCGGACCGTTTGACGGGGACCCATCGCCTCACGGTCCCGAAGGAGAAAGCGGGACGCCGGCTGGACCTGTTCCTGGCCGAGGCGCTCCCCGCGCTCTCCCGTTCCCGGGTCCGGCAGTTGATTTCGGAGGGGCGCGTCGTCCTGCCGGGGGGGGTCGCGAAGCCGTCGACGCGCCTCAAAGGGGACGAAGAGATCGCGGTGACCGTCCCCGCTCCCCGCCCCCCGGGACCGGCGGCCGAGGACCGGCCTCTCGAAATCCTGTTCCAGGATCCCCACCTGCTTGTGGTCAACAAGCCGGCCGGCATGGTCGTCCATCCCGCGCCGGGTCACGCGGACCGGACGCTCGTCAACGTCCTCCTGGCGCGCGCCGACCGCCTCTCCGGGATCGGCGGCGTCGAGCGGCCCGGCATCGTGCACCGGCTCGACAAGGATACCTCGGGGATCCTCGTCGTGGCGAAAACCGACGCGGCCCACGCGCGGCTCTCCGATCAGCTCTCCGCGCACCGGATGGAGCGACGCTACCACGGCATCGTCTGGGGCCGCCCCCCGCGGGAGAGCGGGACGGTCGAGACGCGGGTGGGGCGTCATCCGGTCCATCGCTGGAAGATGGCGGTGCTCCCTTCCGGCGGGCGGCGCGCCGTCACGCATTACCGGCTCCTTTCGTCGTTCGGCGGCTTCTCCCTCGTGGAGTTCCTGCTCGCGACGGGCCGGACCCACCAGGTCCGCCTTCACTGCGCCCACATCGGGTGCCCGATCGTCGGTGACGACGTGTACGGAAAGCCTCGCAAGATCCCGCTCGGGAAGGGCCCGGCGCCGCCCGCCGTCGCCGTGTCCCGGTTCCTCCTCCATGCTTTCCGGCTCGGGTTCGTCCATCCCGCGACCGGCGAGCGGCTCCTCTTCGAGGCGCCCGACCCGCCCGAATTCGACGCGTTCCGGGCGGCCGTCTCGGAAGGCGGCGCGCGATGATCCCGCCGCATTTCGTCCAGTCCCGCCTGCTGCTTCGCTGCCCCGGCGTCTATCATGCCTTCCTCGGCGTCGACCCCGTCCCCGGCCGCGCGACGGCGGATCTCCTCCGGGAGGTCTTCTCCGTCCCGCCGGCGCGGATCGGGACGCTGCGGCAGGTCCATTCCGGGCTCGCGCTCGAGGCGGGGCCGGAGGACCTGGGACGGCCGGAGGCGGGGGGGCGGGAGGGAGACGCCCTCTGGACGGATGCGCCGGGGACGGGCGCCGGCGTCCGGACCGCGGACTGCGTCCCCGTTCTCCTGGCGCTTCCGGGACCGCCGCTGGCCGCCGCCGTCCATGCCGGCTGGCGGGGACTCTCGGCGGGGATCGTCGGCTCGGCCGTGCGGGCGATCGCCGGACGGTTCGGGGACGGCGCGGTCGGACGGCTCGTCGCGGCGGCCGGGCCCGGTGCGCGGGGCTGCTGCTACGAGGTGGGCGACGAGGTGGCCGGTCTCCTCGCGGAGCTGCCCGGGGGCGGCCGGCACGTCCGGAAGGGGGCGGGCGGCACGGGCCGGTGGCGGGCCGACCTGCAGGGTCTTGTCGTGGAGGCGCTCGCGGCCGCGGGGCTGTCGCCGAGCCGTGTCGAGTCCGTCGGGCCGTGCACGATCTGCGCCCCGCGCTTCCACTCGTTCCGGCGCGAAAAGTCCTTGACCGGCCGGCAGCTAAGTTTTATCTATATACTCTGATTTCCCTTTTGCTTTCGATTTCTCAATCCACTCCAGGACGCCACATGAGCCCGCAGAAGACGCGCCTCCGCATCGAAAACGAGATCCTCGAACGGCAGGGGAGGAAATATTCGGAGGAGGAGCAGGCGAACCACCTCATGAACCTCCTCATCGAGAACTACCCCCTCCGTTCGGCCGCGGTCCTCATGCTCGAGCCGTCGGGACGGGGCGTGTCGGTCTTCGCCCACCGCGGTTTGTCCGGCGGCTTCATCAAGGAGATGTACAGCCGCCCGCTGCTGCCGGTCGTGGAGGCGGCCCTTTCGGGCGAGGTCGCGGTCTCCGCGGGCGACCCCCGGGCGGCGGATCCCTCCTTCCGGCTGGAGCATTCCTGCAAGTCCCTCTACGCGGCTCCTTGCCGCCTGCAGGAGGAGACGCTGGGCGTCTTCCTCGCGGACTCGGAGAGCCCCGATCTTCTCTCGGCGGAGGTCCGGGAGGAGTTCCGGGCGTACGCCGCGCTGGTTGCGCTCTACCTCGCCATGCGGACCCTGAAGGGAAAGATCTCCCGCGTGCCCGACGTCGATTCCGTCACGGGGCTGTTCACCTTCAAGTATTTCCACGAGGTGCTCCACCGCGAGATCACCCGCGGGCGGAAGTTCCGGCACCCCGTAAGCCTGTTGTTCATCAAGGTGTGCCACCTCCGCGAGATGAACGAGATTTACGGCCACGTCGCCGCCGACCGGGCGCTCGCGGAAGCGACCGAGCGGATCAAGGCCGCGTTTCGCGAGGTGGACTACCTCGCCCGCTCGGGCGGAAACGTGCACGTCGTCATGCCCCAGCTCGACAAGGCGGACGCCGCGAAGGCGGCGGCCGCGCTCGCGCAGGCGATGGAGGTCTCGCCCATCGGAAAGGGCGAGGTGTTCCTGAAGCTGGCGATGGGCGTGGCCACCTACCCGCAGGACGGGGACACCGAGCGGGTCCTCATCCCCCACGTGGAGTCGATGGTCCACGAGTCGATGCGGAAGGGAGGCAACGCGGTCAGCGTTTACAAGGATTAGCCCGCATGTCTCACCGGGGTTCGTCGCGAGACGGTGGATACGGGCGTGGATACAAGGCGCGCGAACTTCGGGCACCGCAGGCGTAGTGGACACTACGTCGAGGAGCACGAAGGAGCGCAACGCAGTAGACATGCCCGTATCCGCCGGCGCAGCAGAAGCCTGGTGAGAAATGCGGGTTAGGGCCTGTCTTTTTTTTCTCGATTTTCCTTGACATCGCGAAACGGCGCGGCGGAAAATGAATCGTATTGCCGGAACGATTCCCTACCGGAGTTTTTCAACTCATCTTCGTCATCATGGGGTCTCCATCCCATAAGACCGTCATGCCTGGGGGGAAGTGCATGAATTTGAAAGATCTCAAGGGGATGCGTATCGGCGAGCTGACCGATATCGCGAAGAACCTCAACGTCGACAACGCGGCGGGACTCAAGAAGCAGGAGCTCATTTACGCGATTCTCCAGGCCCAGACCGACCAGGAAGTGATCGTCTCCGGCGAGGGCGTCCTCGAGGTGCTCCCCGACGGGTACGGGTTCCTCCGCTCCCCGGACTCGAACTACCTCCCGGGGCCCGACGACATCTACGTCTCCCCGTCCCAGATCCGGCGCTTCGGCCTGCGGACCGGCGACACGATCAGCGGGCAGATCCGCGCGCCGAAGGGGGAGGAGCGGTACTTCGCCCTCCTCAAGGTCGAGAAGATCAACTTCGAGGACCCCGAGGTCAGCAAGGACAAGATCATCTTCGACAACCTGACGCCGCTCTACCCGCAGGTCAAGTTCAAGATGGAGCACGAGGCGGAGAACTACTCCACCCGGGTCATCGACCTCATGGCCCCCATCGGGAAGGGGCAGCGGGCCCTCATCACCTCGCCCCCCCGCGCGGGGAAGACGATCATCCTCCAGAACATCGCGAACGCGCTGACGAGGAACCACCCCGAGGTCGTCCTCATCGTGCTCCTCATCGACGAGCGCCCCGAGGAAGTGACCGACATGCAGCGGAGCGTGAAGGGCGAAGTGATCTCCTCGACCTTCGACGAGCCGGCCCAGCGGCACGTCCAGGTGGCCGAGATGGTCCTCGAAAAGGCGAAGCGGCTCGTCGAGCACAAGAAGGACGTGGTGATCCTCCTCGACAGCATCACGCGCCTCGCCCGCGCCTACAACGCGGTCGTCCCGCCGTCGGGGAAGGTCCTGTCGGGCGGCGTGGACGCGAACGCCCTCCAGAAGCCGAAGCGGTTCTTCGGGGCGGCCCGGAACATCGAGGAGGGGGGCTCGCTCACGATCATCGCGACGGCCCTGATCGAGACCGGCAGCCGGATGGACGAGGTGATCTTCGAGGAGTTCAAGGGGACGGGGAACAACGAGCTCGTCCTCGACCGGAAGATCGCCGAGAAGCGGATCTTCCCCGCCATCGACATCAACAAGTCCGGCACCCGGAAGGAGGAGCTCCTCCTCGAGAAGGCGGTCCTCCAGCGCGTCTGGATCCTCCGGAAGTTCCTCTCCCCGCTGTCGCCGGCGGAGAGCATGGAGTTCCTCCTCGACAAGATCTCCAAGACGAAGACGAACAAGGAATTCCTCGAGTCGATGAACTCTTGAGACCGAACAAGGGAGACCAGCGTCCGATGAAGGCGAACATCCATCCGAAATACATGCCGTCCACGGTCAAGTGCGCCTGCGGGAATACGTTCGAGACGATGTCGACGACGCCGGAGATCAAGGTGGCGATCTGCTCCAACTGCCACCCCTTCTTCACCGGCAAGCAGAAGCTCGTCGACACCGCCGGGCGCATCGAGAAGTTCCAGAAGAAGTACGAGAAGGCCTGAAGGCCCGGCCTTCCCGGGCCGCTTTCCCCGCCGCGGGCGCATTTCCCCGTGAACGTCGTCCTGCTGCAGTGCACGCCCGAGCCGGAGCGGCTCGTCGCGCTTGCGGCGCGCCTGTGCTACTCCCCCGCGACGATCGGGGATCTTCAGGAGGAGATCTCCCGGAAGGACGTGCGCGGCCTCGTCCGGCGCGTTCTCGCGATGGGGCACGCCTCGGTCCTCGAGCACGTGACCTTCACCTACGGCGTCGAGGGGATCTCCCGCGCGGCGTCGCACCAGCTCGTCCGGCATCGGATCGCCTCCTATTCGCAGCAGAGCCAGCGGTACGTGACGGCGGAATTCGGATACGTGACGCCGGGGACGATCGGCGGAACGGCGGCGGACGGCGAAGGCGGGCCGTTCCGCGACCGGTACCGGAAGCACATGAAGGCCGGCGCGAAGCTTTACGGCGAGATGGTGAAGGCCGGGATCCCGCCGGAGGACGCGCGGTTCGTGTTGCCCAACGCGACGGAGACGAAGATCCTCGTGACGATGAACGCCCGGGAGCTCCACCATTTCTTCGCCCTGCGGACCTGCCGCCGGGCGCAGTGGGAGATCCGCGCGATGGCGATGGAGATGCTCCGGATCGCGAAGGCGAAGGCGCCGCTGTTGTTCGAGGACGCGGGGCCCGGCTGCCGGCGGGGCCGCTGCCCCGAGGGGAAGATGAGCTGCGGGGACGCGCGGGGAGTCCGGCGGGAGATCGAGGCCCTGTCGGGAGGGGAGCGCGCATGACCGCCGAGCCGAAGGAGCTCGTCCTCGGCGGGCAGGCCGTCATCGAGGGCGTGATGATGAAAGGCCGGTCGACCTTCGCGGTGGCGGTCCGGACGGCGGGCGGGGAGATCCGTGTCCGGGACTTCCCGATCGCGGAGGGGCCGGTCCGGGCGCGCCTGTCCAGGGTGCCGTTCGTGCGGGGGGTCGTGACGATGGCGGCGATGCTCGTCATCGGGTACCGGGCGCTTCAGTTCTCCGCCGACGAGGCGATGGCGGACGCGGAAAAGCCCGGCACGGCGGGCGACGCCGCCGGCGGAAAGGGCGCAAAGGGGAAGATGGGAACGCTCGCCATGACCGGGACCCTGTTCCTGGCGCTCGCCGCCGGGATCGGGCTCTTCTTTCTCGTGCCGCTGTTCCTCGCGCGGGGGCTGGCGGCATTCTGGCCCGCCGTCGCCGGCCCAATCGCCTTCAACCTGGCCGACGGGGTCATCCGGGTCCTGATCTTCGTGGGCTACATCCTCGCCATCGGCCTTTCGAAGGACATCCGGCGGGTCTTCCAGTACCACGGCGCGGAGCACAAGGTGGTCCACGCGTACGAGAGGGAGGCGGACCTGTCGCCGGAGAGCGTGAAGCGGTTCCCCAATCTCCACCCGCGGTGCGGCACGAGCTTCCTGCTCTTCGTCATGGTCATCAGCATCCTCGTCTTCTCCCTCATCCCGCACGGGAGCTCGCTGGCGGCCAAGGCCCTGATGCGGCTGCTGCTGCTCCCCGTGATTGCGGGGATCTCGTACGAGGCGCTCCGGCTGTCGGCCCGGAAGGCCGGTTCGCCGCTCTTCCGGGCGCTGGTCGCCCCGGGGCTCGTCCTCCAGAAGCTGACGACCCGGGAGCCGGACGTCGCGCAGATCGAGGTGGCCATCGCGTCGTTCCGGCGCGTCGCGCCCGGCGGCGAGGGGGTTCCCCGTGTGGGATAAGCTGGATGCCGTCGCGGGGCGCGTCGCGGAGCTGGAGCGGCTTCTCTCGGACCCCGCTGTCATCGGCAACCCGCGGGAGCTCCAACGGGTGGGCCGCGAGCTGGCCGAGGTCCGGCCGATCGCGGAGGCGTACGCCCGGTACCGGAGGGTGGAGGAGGAGCTCGCGCAGAACCGGGAGATGGCCGAGGACGAGGGCGACGCCGGGATCCGGGCGCTGGCGCGCGAGGAGATCGCCCGCCTCACGGCCGAGCGCGAGCGGCTTGCGGGGGAGATCCGCATGCTCCTGCTGCCGCGCGACCCCAACGACGACAAGAACATCCTGATCGAGATCCGGGCCGGCGCCGGCGGGGAAGAGGCCGCGCTGTTCGCCTCCGAGCTCTTCCGCGCCTACTCGATGTACGCGGCGGGGAAGGGGTGGAAGGTCGAGACCCTCTCCCACAGCGCCACGGGCCTGGGCGGCACCAAGGAGATCATCGCGATGGTCGAGGGGAAGGGGGCGTACAGCCGCCTCAAGTTCGAGAGCGGCGTCCACCGCGTCCAGCGGGTCCCCGAGACCGAGGCGGGGGGGCGGATCCACACCTCGACGGTCACGGTCGCCGTGATGCCCGAGGCCGAGGACGTCGACGTCCGGATCAACCCCGAGGACCTGCGGATCGACGTGTTCCGCTCCGGGGGTCCCGGCGGGCAGAGCGTCAACACGACCGACTCGGCGGTCCGGATCACCCACGCCCCGACCGGTCTCGTCGTCCAGTGCCAGGACGAGAAATCCCAGCTCAAGAACAAGTCCAAGGCGCTCAAGATCCTTCGCTCCCGCCTCTACGACCTGGAGCAGGAGCGGCTGCGCGCCGAGCGCGCCGAGGCGCGGCGCTCCCAGGTCGGGACCGGCGACCGGAGCGAGCGGATCCGCACCTACAACTTCCCGCAGAATCGCGTCACCGACCACCGCGTCGGTCTGACCGTCCACCAGCTGGCGCAGGTGCTGGACGGCGGCTTCGACCCGTTCGTCGACGCCCTGATCGCGAAGGCCCAGGTCGAGGCGCTCCGCAACGCCGGCTAGCCCGCATGTCCCACCAGGCTTCTGCTGCGGCGGCGGATACGGGCATGTCTACCGCGTTGCGCTCGGTCGGGCTCCTCGACGCACCGTCCAGTGCGTCTCCGGGGCCCTCGGTCGCGCGCCTTGTATCCACGCCCGTCTCCACCGCCTCGCGACGAACCCTGGTGAGACATGCGGGCTCGCGCCCGCTCCCCCCGTGAAACTCGCCGAGCTCCTCGCGCTCTGCCGCCGGGAGATGGCGCGTCGCCGCCCCCCCGGAGATCCGGCCGTCGAGATCCTCGTCTCGGCCGCGACCGGCATCCCACGGTCCCGGCTCCTCCTCGAGGGGGACCGGGAGGTGGGGGACGTCGCGGGCCGCCTCCGCGGCTGGATGGAACGGCTCGCCGCGGGGGAGCCGCTCCAGTATGTCCTGGGGGCGTGGGACTTTTTCGGGCGGGAGTTCCTCCTGTCGCGCGAGACGCTCATCCCGCGTCCGGAGACGGAGGGGCTGGTGGAGGCGGTGCTCGATTCGCTGCGGCGGACCGGGCGGAAGGATCCCCTCGCGCTCGACGTGGGGACCGGCTGCGGGGCGATCGCGGTGACGCTGGCCGCCGAGATGCCGTTCCTGCGGGCCGTCGCCGTGGACCTGTCCGCCGGGGCCCTGCGCGTGGCCCGGGGGAACGCGCGCCGCCTGGGCGTCGCGGACCGCGTGTTTTTCGCCTGCGGCGACGGATATTGCGCCTTGAAAAGCGGGGGCCGTTTTGATGTAGTGGTGTCGAACCCCCCTTACGTGTCGGAGGGAGAGTGGCCCTTTCTCCCCGCGGACGTGCGCGATTTCGAGCCGGCCGGAGCGCTCCTGGCGGGCCCCGACGGGCTCTCCGTGCTCAGGCGCCTTGTCGGCGAGGCCGCCGGATACCTGCGGCCGGACGGCGATTTGTGGTGCGAGATCGGTGCGTCGCAAGGAGAGGCGGTCCGCCGGCTCCCGTCTCCCGGCCTCCGGTTTGCCGGGATCCTTCCGGACCTCTCGGGGCGGGACCGGGTCGCGCGGTGGACGAGGGAGTAGGGGTGCACGTCTCACGGGAGTCGCGATGGATGTCTTCGTGATCAAGGGGGGCAAGAGGCTCAAGGGGACGGTGCGCGTCTCGGGCGCGAAGAACGCGGCGCTCCCGGCGATGGCGGCCGCGCTGCTGGCGGACGGCCCCGTGGACATCGTCGGCGTCCCGCGGCTGCGCGACGTCGCGACGTTCGGCAAGCTTCTGACCCTGATGGGCGCGCGGGTCGACCGGCTCGAGGAGGGGGGGGACGGCCGGGAGACGGTCCGCGTCGACGCCCGCCGCGCGAGGAAGGCCGAGGCGCCGTACGATCTCGTCAAGACGATGCGCGCCTCCGTGCTCGTCCTCGGGCCCCTCGTCGCCCGCTTCGGGAAGGCCCGGATCTCCCTCCCCGGGGGATGCGCTATCGGGGCCCGTCCCATCGACCAGCACCTCAAGGGGCTCGAGCTCATGGGGGCGAAGACGCGGCTCTCGAGCGGGTACGTCGAGGTCTCGGCGAAGCGGCTCAAGGGGGGGCGCATCTCCTTCGACCTCAAGACGGTGACGGGGACGGAGAACCTCATGATGGCCGCCACGCTGGCCCGGGGCACGACGGTGCTGGCCAACGCGGCGCGCGAGCCCGAGGTGTGCGACCTCGCGAGGGCGCTCCGCGCCATGGGGGCGGACATCGAGGGAGAGGGGACCGACGAGATCGTGGTCCGCGGCGTGCCGGCGCTGCACGGCGCGCGGTACCCGCTCATGGCCGACCGGATCGAGGCGGCGACGCTCCTGCTCGCCGGCGCGATCACCGGAGGCGACGTGACGGTCGCCGGGGCCGATCCCTCCGCGATGGGGGCCGCCCTGGGGAAGATCGCGGAGACCGGCGCCGAGATCTCGGCCGTCCCGGCCGGCGTGCGGGTCCGCCGGACGGAGCCGATCCGCTCGGTGAACCTCGAGACGGCCCCGTACCCCGGTTTCCCGACCGACGTCCAGGCGCAGTTCATGGCCTACATGTGCCTGGGCGACGGCGAAAGCGTCATCCGCGAGACGATCTTCGAGAACCGGTTCATGCACGTGGCGGAACTCCGGCGGATGGGGGCGCGGATCGACGTGTCCGGGAACACGGCGGCGGTGAAGGG
Source organism: Deltaproteobacteria bacterium (assembly GCA_023489025.1). The sequence goes on from JAMDCN010000112.1 coordinate 14,683, forward strand.
GGTCCCGAAACTTTCCGGCGCGCCGCTCATGGCGACCGACCTGCGCGCCTCCGCATCGCTCGTGCTCGCGGGCCTCGCAGCCGAGAACACGACGGAGATCCTGCGGATCTACCACCTTGACCGGGGCTACGAGTCGCTGGAGAGCAAGCTGTCGTCCCTGGGCGCCGACATCCGGCGCGTCCAGGAGTAGGAGGGGTCTTGCGCCGCGTCAGGACGGGAACGAGGGCGTTCGAAAAGGCGCTGGCTGCGGCCGAGCGCCGGGGGGAGACGGAGAGCCGGAGGGTCTCCGCCGTCGTCGCCGGCGTGATCGCCCGGGTCCGCGCGAAGGGCGACGCCGCGCTCGCGGCATACACGCGCCGGTTCGACGGGTTCGACCCGGAGGACGCGGGGTTCGCCGTTCCCCGGGCGGACTTCGCCGCCGCCTGGCGCCGCGTCCCGCGATCTCTCCGGGAGTCGCTCGCCCTCTGCGCCGCGCGGATCGAGGCGTTCCACCGGCGCCAGCGCGACGCGGGGTACACCGTGCGCGCGAAAGGGGCGGTCCTGGGGCAGCGGGCCCTCCCCGTGGGCCGGGCCGGGATCTACGTCCCGGGCGGAAAGGCGGCCTACCCGTCGACGCTCCTCATGAACGCGATCCCCGCCCGCGTGGCGGGAGTCGGCGAGGTGATCGCCGCCTGCGCCGCGCCCGGGGGACAGGTGCCGGACGTCGTCCTGGCCGCCGCCCGGATCGCCGGCGTCTCGCGGGTCTTCCGGATCGGCGGCGCCCAGGCGATCGCGGCGATGGCGTACGGCACGGCCACGGTCCCCCGGGTCGACATGATCGCCGGCCCCGGCAACGCCTACGTGACGGAGGCGAAGCGCCAGGTGTTCGGCGCCGTGGGGATCGACATGCTCGCGGGCCCGAGCGAACTCGTGGTGCTCGCCGACGGGGAGGCCGTGCCGGCCTACGTCGCGGCGGACCTCCTCTCCCAGGCCGAGCACGACGAGGACGCCTTCGTGGCGCTGGTGACCGGGTCTTCGCTGCTGGCGCGCGCGGTCGAGGAGGAGATCGGGCGCCAGCTCGCCGCCCTTCCGCGCCGCGGGATCCTGGCCGCCTCGCTGTCGCGGGCGGTCGTCTTCCTCGTCGGAGGCGTGGCGGAAGGCGTCGAGGTCGTCAACCGGCTCGCGCCCGAACACTTGAGCCTCATGGTCCGGGACCCGTGGAAGACCTTGAAAAGGATCCGGAATGCCGGCACGGCGTTCCTGGGCCCTCACAGCCCGGTGGCCGTGGGCGACTACATCGCCGGGATCAACCACACCCTACCGACGGGCGGCGCAGCCCGGTTTGCATCCCCGCTCGGGGTGGGGGATTTCCTCAAAAAAATTAACGTGGTACTATATACATTTTCGTCGTTGCGGGCGGACGGGCCTCACGTCGTTGCGATCGCCCGGCGGGAGGGTCTCGACGCGCACGCGCGGGCGGTCCTCGCACGGACGGAACGGGAGGGATGAGGGATGGCCAGGGAGGCGGAGGTCGCGCGCAAGACCAAGGAGACCGACGTCAAGGTGTCGCTGCGCCTCGACGGCTCGGGAGAGAGCCGGGTCGCGACGGCTGTGCCCTTCCTCGACCACATGCTCACGCTGTTCTCCCGCCACGGGCTGTTCGACCTTGCGGTCGCGGCGTCGGGCGACACCGGCGTCGACTTCCACCACGTGGTGGAGGACGTGGGGCTGTGCCTCGGGGAGGCGTTCCGGCGGGGGCTGGGGGACATGGCCGGGATCGCGCGGTACGGGTTCGCGAGCATCCCGATGATCGAGGCGCTCGCCAACGTCTCGGTGGACGTGTCGGCGCGGCCGCACCTCGTCTACCGGTTTCCCCTTTCGAACGAGAAGGTGGGGACGTTCGACGTCGAGCTCGTGGAGGAGTTCCTCCGGGCCTTCGCGCAGGCGTCGGGCGTCTGCGTCCACGTCGATGTCCCGTACGGCTCGAACGTCCATCACACCGTGGAAGCCGTCTTCAAGGCGCTCGGCCGGGCGATGTCGGCCGCCGTCCGGATCGATCCCCGGTCCCCCGGGATCCCGTCCACGAAGGGGGTCTTGGGGTGAGCGGGACCTTTGCCGTCGGCGTCGTCGACTACGGGATGGGGAACCTCCGGAGCGTCGCCAAGGCGCTCGAGGCGGCGGGGTCCCCGGTCCTCGTCAGCGGGGACGCGCGGGAGCTCTCCCGCTGCCGCGGGATCGTCCTGCCGGGGGTGGGGGCGTTCCGCGACTGCATGGAGAACCTGGGGCGGCAGGGGCTGCTGCCGTTCCTTCGCGAGATCCTCGCGCAGGACAGGCCGTTCCTCGGGATCTGTCTCGGCCTGCAGGTCCTCTTCTCGGAGAGCGAGGAGTTCGGGCGGCACGAGGGGCTGGGCGTCTTCCGGGGACGGGTCGTCCGGTTCCCCGCGGGGCTCTCCGCGCCCGCGCCCATATACATTTTCGTC